>JALYOO010000447.1 GCA_030856845.1 Gemmatimonadota bacterium | reverse complement strand
ACAAGGGAAATGCGAAGTATCGACGGAAGACGCATCAGCTCTTCAGGAGACCAGGATAGCGTCGTCGCCCTCGCCGGAATAGTCGACGCGATTGCTATCCGCAGTGTTCGCAGCACACACGACGAGGCGCTGCGAGTGGCGAAGCTGGCGGGCGCTGAAGGATGGCGCCGTGTGGTCGTTGTAACGTCTCCCTTTCACTCTCGCCGGGCGTGCCGCACCTTCGAGCGCGCGGGATTGACGGTCAGCTGTATTCCGGCAGACTCGCGAGATGTCGCGGTGCACTCGCTGTCAACGCCAGATGATCGTGTGAAAGCTTTCGGGTTCTGGCTCTATGAGTCGGTACGAACGATTCGCTATCGCCAGCTCGGGTGGATTTGACGGCGCGAAACCGTCAGTATCGGCAGCGCGTAGTGAACCGGGTCACGGAGAATAGATGACTTCAGTCACGACAGTCGTTCAGTCGATGGGCGTTGCTTTCGCCGCGGGTATCAATCTGCCGGCCACCATCGCTGTACTCGGCATCGCGGACAGGGCGGGGTGGATCGCGCCACTGCCTGGTCCGCTGCACGCACTCAGCAGCGTGTGGATCATCGCGCTCGCATCGGTCTTCTACGTGATGGAGTTCCTGGTGACTCTCATCCCGGGCGTGTCGAGTGTCTGGGAGACGGCGCAGAGTGTCGTTCGTCCTCCGGCCGCTGCTCTACTCGCGGCGGCGACCGCCATTCATCTCGACGATCCCGTCGCATTGGCGGCGGCTGGCATCCTCGGAGGCGGGCTTGCGCTGACGACACACGGCACGAAGCTCGGTCTTCGCTACGCGGTCGATACCTCACCCGAACCGGTGACGAACGGGGCGGCCAACATGGCCGAGCTCGCGACGGTTTCCACTATCGCGATTTTCATCTGGAATCATCCCTACATCACGCTGTCGCTGTCGATACTGCTGCTCATTCTTCTTATTCTTCTCGTGCGACGCATCATCAAGACGCTGCGATCGCTGCTGCGCGGTGAATGGAAGCGGAGGATCCCGACATAGTGCACGTCGCGCCCTGCTGACGCAGATTTAGCCCGACGGCTCCGCACTCGCGCGAAGTCGTCGAGGTCAAATCCATGGGGTCGCCCAGTTGAGCCAACCGCAGAAGATCTGGAAGGTGATCGCCGCGTCGTCGGCCGGCACGATGATCGAGTGGTACGACTTCTACATCTTCGGCAGTCTCGCCGCGATCATTTCCACACAGTTCTATCCCGAGGGAAATCCCACCGTCAATTTCCTCAAGACGCTGGCCACCTTTGCCGTGGGATTTGCTGTTCGGCCGTTCGGTGCGCTCGTATTCGGACGAATCGGAGATCTGGTCGGCCGAAAGTTCGCCTTTCTTCTCACGCTCGTGCTGATGGGTGGTTCGACTGCAGCGATCGGATTTCTTCCCACGTATGCTTCCATCGGTATCGCGGCCCCGGTGATTCTGGTGATGCTGCGATTGCTGCAAGGTCTGGCGCTGGGTGGTGAGTACGGCGGTGCGGCCGTGTACGTGGCCGAGCACGCACCGGATGGCCGGCGAGGATTCTACACGAGCTTCATCCAGACGACCGCGACTCTCGGCTTGTTCGTTTCTCTGGTGGTGATACTCGTCGTGCGCGGAATCGTCGGTGAGGATGAGTTCAAGCTATGGGGCTGGCGGATACCGTTCCTGCTTTCGATCGTGCTGGTGGCGATGTCGTACTACATCCGCGTGCGACTCGAGGAATCGCCGTTGTTCACGCGGCTCAAGCAATCGGGAAAGACCTCGACCGCGCCCATTCGCGACAGCTTCGGCACGTGGCCGAAATGGAAAGTCTTCTTTCTCGTTCTCTTCGGGGCGACCGCGGGACAGGCGGTGGTGTGGTACACAGGCCAGTTCTACGCACTGTTCTTTCTTCAGACCGTACTCAAGATCTCGCTCACGACCGCCTACACCATTGTCGCGGTGGCCCTTCTGCTCGGCGCACCTCTGTTCATCTACTTCGGATCGCTCTCCGACCGGATCGGGAGAAAGCGGATCATGATGGCCGGCAATCTTCTGGCGGCGCTGTCGTATTACCCGATCTATCAGGCAATGAAGGCGTATTCGGAGCCGGTGAATGTGGTCATGCTCACGGCGCTGGTGTTCATTCAGGTCGTATTCGTCACGATGGTCTACGGTCCCATCGCCGCATTCCTGGTGGAGGCATTTCCGGCGAAGATCCGGTACACGTCGATGTCGCTTCCATACCACTTCGGGAATGGCTGGTTCGGGGGATTTCTGCCGCTCATTTCGACGGCGCTGGTGGCGCGTACCGGTAACATCTATGCAGGCCTGATCTATCCGATAACGATCGCGTTGTTGACGTTCGTTGTCGGCTCGCTGTTTCTGCGCGAGAGTTACACCGACCGGATCTGGGACGAGGTAGGAGGGCAGGAGGAGCCGCCCGCGCCACGTGCTGGCGCGGCTTGATCGCCCTGCTCGTGACTCTGGCAATGCTGCAGCTGCCGCCCGAGGTACAGACCCAATTCAGTTGGCCGGCGACCGATTCGCTTCGATCGCTCATCGTTTCTCGAATCGAAGGAACGCCGGGTGCTACCGTCGCGCTGTCCTATATCGACCTCGAGAGTACCGAGCGATTGTCGATAAACGACGACACGGTATTTCACGCCGCGAGCACGATGAAGATCCCCGTGATGATGGAAGTGTTGAGGCGGTCGCAGGCGGGCGCTTTCTCGCTCGACCAGCCGATTCTCCTTC
>JALYOO010000426.1 GCA_030856845.1 Gemmatimonadota bacterium | reverse complement strand
ACGTACGACGGCGTATTCTTCGCCGCCATTCGAACGACAGGTATCTTCTGCCGTCCTACCTGTGCAGCACGAAAGCCACGCCCCGAAAATGTCGAGTTCTATCCCTCCGTTCGAGATGCGCTGCTTGCCGGATACCGGCCCTGCAAGCGGTGTGAGCCGATGAAACCCGACGGAACTGTCCCCGGTTGGATCGAGCAGTTGCTGACCCGGGTGGACGCGGATCCTACCCGACGATGGAGAGATGCTGATCTCCGTGCGGCTCAGCTCGACCCCGCGAGAGTGAGACGATGGTTTCTCCGCAACCACGGCATCACCTTTCAGGCGTATCAGCGCGCACGGCGGCTTGGACTCGCTTTGGGTCAGATCAGGGAGGGCGAGAAGTGGGAAGGGGTCGGCTACTCACACGGCTTCGAGTCGTTGAGCGGATTTCACTCGGCCTTTACGCGCGCCTTCGATACAACGCCCAATCACCGGCCCGACGTAGAGACGGTTGTCATGGCGCGCTTGCTCACTCCGCTAGGGCCGATGATCGCTGGCGCAACCAGTGAGGGAGTATGTCTGCTGGAGTTTGCCGACCGATGGATGCTCGAGACCCAGCTGAAGAGAATCAGACGGTGGCTTGACAGGCCGCTGGTTCCGGGATCCAACTCACATATCGAGCAACTGAAAGTAGAGTTAGATAAGTATTTTACCGGAGAGCTCACGCAGTTCACCGTTCCGCTTCTCCTGCCGGGAACCGAATTCCAGGTCAAGGCCTGGCAACAGCTGATGCGGATTCCCTACGGCACCACCATCAGCTACGACCAGCAGGCCCGCGCCATCGGTCGTCCAGGTGCTCAGCGCGCCATTGGAAGAGCGAACGGCGACAACCGGCTGGCCATCATTATTCCGTGTCACCGGGTCGTGAAACAGAACGGGGAGCTGTGTGGCTATGGTGGCGGTCTGTGGCGAAAGAAGCTCCTTCTGGATCTGGAGAAGAAGTACGGAGCTCGAGAGGCAACGTTGCGGAGTTAGAGGGGTTAGAGGGGTTCGCCGACAGCATCGCCAGCAGTACCGCGCCGCATAGTATGCACGCATCGGCGACATTGAACGTCCAAAAGCGGCTCCCGCCTAGGCCGATGTCGATGAAGTCGACAACCCCGAGTGACGAGGTTACCCGGTCGGCCAGATTGCCAAGCGCTCCCCCTGAAATGAGACCAAGCGCCAACGCTGGACGCCATTCGTCCTCCGCGACCCTTCGGTAGAGTACAGCCAGCAGGCCCAGGACGGCGATCGCCGTCAGAGTGAAGCCGATTCGCGAAAAAGGCCCTAGAGAAAGTCCCATCGCCGCGTCGGGATTGTACGCCAGCGTGAGTCGCAGGTAGTCGCCGATCACGCGGTGCGGAAGATGTCCCGGCGAGAGCTCCTGCACGGCGAGTCGTTTGCTGGCGACATCCGTTGCCAGCACCACAAACATTACCGACCAGAACGCCGTTGACTTTGGGGACAGGCGAGGACCTGTAGCGATCTCGCCTGTCCCCGACATGCCTAACGATTCAGAGTGTCGTCGCCTGCAGTGCTCTTCCGGATGACGATCTCCTGATCCGAGCCTGGCCTGCGTATTACGACTTCCTGATCTCCCCCCAGAGGAACCGTCACTTCGTTGTCGCCCAGCTTAGGCATCATGCCCGCATCACTGAGCTGTTGGTGGCTCCGGCCTGATTCCGCCGCATCTACCGTCCGCTCGGTGGCACTGCGCCGCTGGAGTCCCTTGTCATCATAAAGATCGTGATGATAGTACTCGGCCGAACTGTCCACTGCGGCCGCTCCGTAGTACTGGCGCAGTGAGGTCTCGTAATCGCGCGTTATCGGCCCCGGGACGTACGGCGGGACACCGGCGAGGCCCTGCGCCGGCAGTCGCTCGATAAGCACGTTGTCATGGTCGTCGTCGATCCGTGCCGTGCCGATTGGAACCAGTACATGCCTGTCGTGATCAGCGCCGAGTACGTCCTTCTTCAGCTCTATGTCGACGTAGCGGACGCGCATCTCGATGGGATCCACGATCAGCTCGTCGACTTTACCTATCGTCCTGCCGTCGGCTGTCTTCACCTCCCAGCCGCGTATGTCACTGTCACCCTCTACAACCTTGAAATTCTTGAGCTCTTCCAGTCGTACCAGCCGCTGGTGGCTTTCGTTCGCCTGTCTGTCCATTTACTCCCCCCGCATTAATGTCATGACGCCGGTCCCGATATACCGGTCTCTGCTTCGCTAGCCGTTCCTGCTATGGAGTTCCAGGTTGGGGCGTCGAATCCGTCACCGCGCCACCAGGTGTACCAGTAGTGGTCGAATCAGGCGCGCCGGAGCGCTGCGAGTAAAACCACCACGCCAAGGCCGCCAGCAGTACCAGCAACAGGAGGAGCACCAGGGGAAAGCCGCGCCGTTTCTTCTCCTCGATCCGGATCTCTGCCACTCCGCCTCCTTTTCAGTGTTGGAACCGACCAGCTCACACCGCCACCACGCGCTTGCGTTCGCAATACGTGCGGGACCGGTGGCAGACGTAGCGTGATCGTGTGCAACGACTGTTCCGCTGGATCAGTCTCCGAGATTGATGCCCGTCTCCCTGGCCGCTAGCACTACGTCGTGAAAGAGATCCACGCGCTTTTCCTCGCGCAGCACCTCGCTGAGCGGGACGTTCACGAGATGCGGTGACTGAAGCGCCACCATGTGGCCCCAGGCCTCTTCATCGATCGCTCGTACCGCCGCCGCCCCGAACCGCGTTGCCAGCAACCGGTCATAACCCGTTGGCATCCCGCCACGCTGAAGGTGTCCCAGCACGAGGGACCTGCACTCCTTGCCCGTCCGCTCGTGGATGTCCGTCACCAGCTGTTCCGCGACACTTCCCGCCCGAATGGTACGCCCCGAATGTGGATGATCCGGATCAGCTTCTGCATCACTCTTGGGATACGCCCCTTCAGCAGCCACCACGATCGAAAAGTTCTGACCGGCACGATCCCGGGTCATGATCTTTTCGCATACGCTCTCGATGTCGTAGGGCAGCTCCGGAATGAGAATGACGTCTGCCGTAGCCGCCACTCCAGCGTGAAGCGCAATGAAACCTGCATCACGTCCCATCACCTCCATCACGATCACCCGATCGTGGCTCTCGGCGGTCGTGTGGAGCTTGTCCATAGCTTCGATGGCGGTGTTGACAGCCGTGTCGAAGCCGAAGGTTGTGATCGTTCCGCTCACGTCGTTGTCTATCGTCTTCGGAACGGCCACGATTTTCATTCCCCGATTCACCAGCTCGAGGGCAATGCGAAGGGTGCCGTCTCCACCGATCGCAATGAGAGCGTCGATACCGCGATCTTGCGCATTCTCTATCACCTCGGCGCTGCGGTCGGTGTCGGTGTAGCCGCCGTCGCTGTTGCGAACCGGAAAACACATTGGGTTGCCGCGATTGGTCGTCCGCAGGATCGTACCGCCCAGATGGGCGATTCCACTGACTGAGGAACGGGTAAGTGGCGAGACGTCGCAGTCGTCCAGCAGCCCGACGAATCCGTGCTTGATTCCGATGACATCCCAGCCGCGGTAGCTGGCGGAAAGGACTGCAGCCCGGATTACCGCATTCAGTCCGGGAGCGTCCCCGCCTCCCGTCAGCAGACCGATTCGCATGACAGGAATCTACAACCTCGCGGAATCCCCCAGCCGGCGGCCGACAGGGTGGCACGCATGACTGCAAGTTTATCGTCTAGCAGAAGCTGATCAGCCACAGGTGATACGGAGCTCCACATGAACACATGGACAGGCCTGACTTCAGTCGTACTCGTCGCGTCGCTAGCGACGTTCGCCGGTTTCACGGTCAACCCGCCAGTTGATGCCAATGGTCCGGCTGCGGGAGTGAGTGCTTTCGTAGACGTCACCGTAATACCGATGAACCGGCAGGGGGTTATCAGCGGCCAGACAGTCGTGGTGAGAGACGGCCGCATCGTATCGGTGGGCGCGGCGTCACGAAGCACGATTCCGGGCGATGCGGTTCGCGTGGACGGCCGGGGAAAATTTCTGATGCCCGGCCTCGCCGAGATGCACGCACATGTACAGGGCCCACAGGCTCCAAACTCGGAGGAGATGAATCGCGACATCATGTTTCTCTACGTTGCGAATGGCATCACCACCATTCGGGCAATGTTGGGAGCTCCGAACCAGCTCACTCTGCGCCGGCAGCTCCAACTTTCTGAGGTGCTTGGCCCGACGATGTATGTCGCTGCCCCCTCTTTGAACGGCCAGAGTGCGTTCAATTCTGACACTGCGTCGAAACTGGTTCGGGCATACAAGCAGGCGGGATACGACCTGCTGAAGATCCATCCGGGACTGACTCTATCCGCATACGATGCGATCGTTCGGACCGCACGGCAGGTCGGAATCACTTGGGCAGGACACGTTTCGGTCAACGTCGGGATCGAACACGTGCTGAACACGCGGCAGTCTACAGTGGATCACCTCGACGGATACATCGAAGGGGCGGCATCGCCAGAGTTGAAGCGGCGCCTTGCATCGTCTCCCACTTCGGTTCTGATGCCGGAGCTATGGAGGACCGTGACCGACTCCAGTATCAGAGACCTCGCGCGCGCCACCAGTCGCACAGGCGTATGGAATGTGCCGACGATGTTTCTCTGGGAAAGCTTCTGGGCCACAGGCGCACCCGAAGAGTGGGCCCGCCGCCCGGAGATGAAATACGCTCCGACTCAGAGGGTCAATAACTGGGTCGGGCAGAAGCGGAATCGCATTCAGCAGGATGCTCAGAACGCCGTTACGCCTGCCGATGCGGCGTTGCACATCCAGCTTCGCCGAAAGATGCTGAAGGCTCTTGCCGATGAAGGCGCACCGTTACTCATGGGAACGGATTCGCCTCAAATGTTCAACGTCCCCGGCTTCTCGCTTCATCGCGAGCTTGCTGTCGCGATCGAAGCTGGTCTTACGCCATTTCAGGTGCTCGAGTCGGGAACGCGCAACGTCGGTCGCTACGTGGCGAAGGATCTCGGACAGGATGGAAACTTTGGCACTGTCACCGCGGGAGGTCGTGCCGACCTCGTGCTGCTTGACGCGAATCCGCTCGAGGATATCGCGAATCTCTCAAAGCGCGCCGGCGTCATGGTGAGGGGACAGTGGGTATCGCGCGCCGAGATAGACAGTGGACTCGAGGCGCTGGCTGCGAAGTACGCTCGATAGATCAGCCTTGAGGTAAAGCCGGTTTCTCTCGTTCGGTGAGCAATCGCGTAACGAACCGCTGCCCTTCGCCGATTCGCTCCACTTCCAGTGCGGTTGCTTCTGCTGTCTGCTCGAGCTGCGATAATCGGTCGCTCAGCTCGCGCGGAAAAGTAACGGGCGGCACGACACCAGCCCGGCGCCAGATTCGCCGGGCAAATGCGATCGACAGCGGAAGTGCTGCTGCCAGCAGCACGAAGGGAACGATGACGAACATTTCTTCAGGAGGACCCTCGCGCGGGGGCGGCGGCGGCCTCTCCACCACCGCACCGGGAACGGCCGCAGTTATCGCTACCTGCGCATCCGCCGTTGAGATTGTCTTGTCGAGTTCCGCGATCCGCTGATCGATCTGTACGATTCGCTGCTCCATTCCGGTTCGAGCTGCACCAGGTACCTGGTGATCTTCGAGCTCTCGCAACAGCTGGTGCCGCGTTTGCTCGAGGTTCTCGACCTGGTCGCCCAGCGCTCGTCGTGTAGCTCTCGCCGCCTCGTAGACAAGAGAAGGTGACGGCGTTCCCGGAGCAGCAGGAGCAAGAGAGGTGGCACCGACAGTAGGTGTCGCCGAAGTTGTCGGCGCCTGGGGCGAAGTCTGAGCTATGACTGGAGCGGTGGACGGTGGCTGCATACGGGCGACGGATATCCTCGGAAAATAAGACCACTGAGTCCGTTACGCGCTCAATAATAGCGTTGTTTCAGCCGTTACCGTCACCCTCGGTGCTCCACGCCAGCAATACCGTCAGCGCCATTAGCTCGACCCATGTTAGCGACGGCGCAACGCAGCTCGTCCAGCGCCTCTGATCGTCAGTGCGCGCGCTGTCACTTGCGCCTGCCAGAGGTGGCGGATTGTCGCGATGCCATAGCATCTCCGGATGTAATTCACGAGACTTGCGGCGTAACCAGGTATCTGAAAGTGAAATTCACCTTATTGCCTGCTGTCATCTACATGCTGCCTGCTACTCCCGATGATCTTCACCGATAAAATCGTTTACGTTCACGAGCCGAAGACGGGCGGAACGTTCGTGACTTCGGTGCTGCTGCGGCTTCACGGAGTCAAGTGGACTCGTTGGACTCACCTGAGAAGTACTCTCCGCCGGAATCTCGTTTACAAAACGAAGTACGGCGCGTTCATTTACAACAACAATAAACACGGCGGTTGCAACGAAATCCCCGAAGCGCAGCGCCACAAACCGATTCTTGCAACGATCAGAAACCCTTACGACCTTTACGTGTCCGAGTACGAATTCGGCTGGTGGAAGAGAAGCGAGTTTCTCAAATACTACCGGCGCGTTCCTGATTTCCAGCAGGGTTATGCACGCTTCCCCGACCTGACTTTTGAAGAATACATTACCCTCACCACTGCTGCATTTGGCGAGAAATCGAACGGCAGCAGCGTGGGACTGCAAACTGAAAAATTCGTCAAGTTCTACTTCAAAAATCCGCAGCAGGTGTTGGGTCGAATAAACGACGAGTACATTGCCGCGCAAAAGTACCGTGCTGACATGTACGATCTACACTTCGTCAGGACTGATAATTTGAACCGGGGGCTTTACGATTTCCTCATCGAGATGGCGTATCCCGAAGAGGACGTCCGCTTCATCCTCCAGCTCGGCAAGATTCTTCCGCAAGGCAAGGGAAGAACAAAAGGGCAGAAGTGGCAGAGGTACTACACGCCGGAACTGAGACAAAGGGTCAGGCGCAGTGACCGGCTCATCTTCGCAATGTTCCCGGAATTCGACGTTTGAAGGCAACGTCGAACGATGTGTAAGGAGAAGTCAGAAGCAACCTGTCGTCGCTAATAGACCTTCCGCAAGCCCCCAACGACCAAAGCCGTCAATTCCGGCAGCATCCTCACTGCCTGTCTGAATGGCCAGGGACGGAATCGAACCGCCGACACGCGGATTTTCAGAGAGGGACACCGACTTTGCGACAGATTATTTGCGCTTCGACTTGTTTACTGTAACTCCTGAAATTCGAAGACGTTAACACCACTCGTTGATTGCAGTTGTTTGTTTGAGTTTCGGCTGTGATCTGAAGTTTCATCACGTTTTGAGGAGAATTTGGGGAGTTTTTTTTCGGTCTTCGATAATCAGTTGTCTTCTTTAATCAGCCGAGGAAGTTGAGCTAACAACCTATCGGACACTGACTCGATGCGAGTAACACACCCATCCATCCCGTTTCGACTATGCCACTGACACGCAAGATCTCAAAAGAATAATGTATGGTGAGGGTGCTCGCGTCCTGACCGGGAAGATCGGGAAGTCCTGGTGCGTGATAACCGACGAAGGATTCTTCGAAGATCTGATGGGACCTGATGATCTCATTTGCATTCGAAGATTCGAGACTGAACTCGAGCGGTTCTTGTGGATCGAAACCGCATACCCTGGATTGCGGCAAGCTTAGCAAGAAGTATTCATAACGTAACAGGCCGTTTCTGAAGTGCTGAGTTTTTCCGTTTTTCAAGAAACAGATCAGAAAACCAACCCCCCAGCGAAACCCTGCAGCAACTAAACTTCCTGTCTTTCCGGCTTGATATATTCTCCGTCAACCACCACCAATAGCTCTGCATATGGACCCCGGCAAAAAGGCGCAGGAAGCCGTCTCGTCTCTTCGCTCGCTACTCTCTAGGCACGGCGACGCGGGATGTAGTTAGCGTTTTCCTCGATTTTGCATGCGCCGGGCCAACGATATCGAGCTCCGGGGAGATCTGATGCCGCCCGCTAGGCAGGACGACGTTCTTCTCACGCAGTTGCTATCGACATTCGAGCCAGGCAACCCAAAACCCTACACAACGGGTGACTGGAAAAAGACGACAGAGCTTTTGAACGAGGCTTTTGGTTCGTATCGAGAGCTGTTCTGGCCGGATGCCGAAGAACTCCACGACCTCAGTGATGAATGGAAACATATCCGAGAAGTGGCGATGCCAGCGTTTCTTCACTACTTCAACACGGGGCTGATAGCGAACCCAGAGCAGGTTCGCGCGAGGATTGTTTCCTACCTCATTCCATTTGATAAAGCCCTTGGCGATGCTGGGGTGATCTCAGCTACCGACGCGTTGCGGGTGGCTGATTGGATTGGTGAGCGACTGGAACGCGCGCTCGTCGCCTAGCCACCGGTCGGATTTAGTTTAACCTTGTTTATGGGGTCCCGACATCCTCACGAATAAAGAAGATCCACCGTCGCATTTATCCCCATTTCTGTCTCTGAGAGCGAATCGTTTACTCGGCTCGCAAAATCAGACGGAAAAAGATATACCTCCTTGTCCTTGAAGCGTTTATTGGCGGATTTTTTCTTGCGACAACCAAGCAACGACAAGGACGCGACCCCCACGGATTTCATTACCTCGTCAACAGGCGCTGCTTCCTGGCCCGCAAAGTCATGAACTCGTAGGCTTTCTGTGGGCGGTGATGCAGGACACACCAGTCGAACATCAGGCAGCGTGAACATGGTCGTGGTCCGGCGTGCGGTGTCGAGGCTCGATGTGCGAGCACTCTCGACGGCGTTATGCGGCCCGTGTCGTACGCACCAGCGGGATCCCCGAGTCTAGAATGAGCCAGCTCCCGACAAATCCAATGCTTGCCGCGCTGCCGACGCGATACAATCGGCAGCGGCGGCACTCGTCGCTCGGCTATATCCCCCCGCCGAGCAGGAAGCGATGCACGAGCAGAAAGCAGCTTAACTCACCTGTCCACGGATCGGGTCAGGTCCACTTTCTTCCCGGTCCTCTCCATCTATTGCATCTTGATCCACAACGCCGTTTATGGACCGTGAGGTCGGCGAGCCGATTTGGGACAGTTGCAGATCACTTCCCCGGTTGGCCTGAAATGTAGCGCCAGGCGTCACGCAATGCGGGCGTGCCGTCGGCCGCGAGTGGCGTACAACGGTCGTTAGCCGTGAGGCAATGGGCGGAGTTTGGGTCCAGCACGCCCGTCGATGGCGGCAGGTTGGTGAGGAGCATGTGCGTGCCGCTATAGGGGGGTGCGCTCGTCTCCGGCACAACGGGCGGGCCGAAAACGTCGAGGCCCAACTTGTTCCAGTTGGCGCGGATTGGCCGAATGGGAAACTCCTGCTGATGCGCCAGCCCGTAGTGTCGGTCAGGGGGCGTCGCGCCGATCTCAACCATCCGGGCTCCATCATCAAGGTCGATCAGCCCGTCAGTTGGGGAGGAAATCATGACGACACGAGCCACCTCGTGGAGCTTGGCGATCAGCGCGGCGTACCCGCCCCCTGACGAATGGCCGGCCACGGCAATGTGCGACCACAGGGGCGCGCCGTCCGCCAGGAACTGCGACCACCCCTCCTCGGGAAAGTGTGCTGCGAGATACTCAAGGAGCTTCGTCAGCCGATTGTAAATGCTGTTCGGCGGGTTGACACTGATGAGATCGGAACGTACGACGCCGTCGAGGGTCTGTAGACGAATGTTCTCGTAACAGCTCTCGAGCTCCTCGCTGTCAGTGAAGTCGGTGCAGATCGCGCCGACGCCCGGGGGTCCGCTGGGGTACCTCAGGCTAATGACGTGATAGCCGAGTCGCGCTGCCTCCATCGGGACGAGCTGGACGTTTGCCGGTCGGCTGGAGGCGCTGTGGAAGAAGACCCAAAGCCTGGGATGCGGCTGCTGCGTCGGGTCCAGCCAGACGAGGTGGTCCTCGAGCGCGACATCAATATGTGGGTCGGTCGCCTTAGGGGAAATGATGTGCTGCACGAGCGGTGGCTCATGTGCCAGAGCCTTTGGACTAGCCTTTAGATTGACGTCTACAGCGGTGGGTATAGACTCGCTGCATCCGAGGGCCACCAAGATAATCGCGAGTAAGTAAAGGCTCCCTTGTCGTCGCATTTTTTGCCTCCCTTTTAAGTAATCAGCCGGAATTTCCGATTTCACGCAGAGCTTCTCAGCAACGCGACTAGTTGGGTGTCGCAGCATGGCTCTAACGTCCGGATTGAAAATGCTCTTCATCATTTGCTGGCTTCTCCGTGTTGGTGGCAATTGATTGCTGCCCTGTACTCACGGGCGTATACTGACCACCCCACCTCATCAGGACCTCAGACTTGGCTCAGGGTTCGCTTTCGCCCGGCTCGATTTATCGGTTGGAGACTTTTGGCAAGCTGGCTCTGAGCGGCGGAGCGACCGCAAGCGTCTCGCATCAACGCAGACGACTCGCTTTGCTCGCTCTGCTGGCCGCTTCAGGCGAGTCGGGACTCAGCCGAGACCAGCTGATTGGATACCTGTGGTCCGAAAGCACTGGCGATAGCGGCCGGCACTCTTTGGAACAACTCCTCCACTCACTGCGCCGAGCTCTTGGCGAGTCGATTTTCAAGGGAACCAACCCCTTGAGCCTCAACCCTGAGGCGATGGCCAGCGACGTGGGAGAATTCAACCAAGCACTGGCGAGGGGAGCACTGGCGGATGCGGTGGCTCTTTATCAGGGCCCCTTCCTTGATGGTTTCTATCTTGACGATGCGCCGGGATTCGAACGTTGGACCACCACCGAACGCTCGCGCCTCGCCGATAGATACGCCGAAGCCCTGAGCCGCCTCGCATCCGACGCAGAGAAAGCAGGCGATCATGCGGCTTCAGTTCGTTGGCGTCGCCGGCTCGTCGAGGCGGATCCCCGTGCTGCGTGATGGGTCACTCCCAAGAATGGTGAGCGGTGGGTGGAAAGTCGAACGATGTTCCTCGCGGGCGGAAAGAAAAAAGGTCGCGCGATGCGCGACCTTTTTCCCGTGACCGCTGGGTACCTTATTGAACCGGCACCATCACGTGCGCATAGGGAGTTCCCTTCCACATCACCCACGGCGTGGCGCCCGGCGTCGCCGGGACCGAAGCCAGAGTTGCGGCGGGGGCAACGATCATCAGGTGTGCCCCGACTCGCACCCAGTTGTTCGTGGACGTTGAATCGGTTGCGAACGGATCGGTGTTGCTCGCGCCGCGATCACCCTGCATCATGTACCCGAATCCCACGCTCTTTATGTTGGGATCTGTCCTGCCCATCCATGCGCCTGCCCATCGCTGGAATACTGGATCCAGGCACATGGGATCCTGCCCGACAGCTCCCTCAGGTGCCGGCGTGCTTGGATAACAGACCCATCCATTCGTGCCTGCGCGCAACTCCCTCGCCTCAGCGCCCTCGCTGGCGGGCCAATCCATGATTGTCGCCGCTCGAGCGATCGAATCTGGTGCGGCGCTCATCGCCTGAGCGATCTTCGCCTCGACGGTTCCAGGCGTGCCTGCACCTGCGTCTGCGGCAGCATCCGCGGGTTGATTGGTCGCCGCGGCGGTTCCGTCAGTGTCCTGTGCCTGGCAAGCGGCGACCATTCCCACGAGCGCGAGTGCCAGCGCAATACGTGGATACCTCACAAGCTCCTCCCTGATCGATGACCTTTACTATGGAGAGACGCCAGGAGAGGTGCAACAAACGGGTGTTTATCATTGCGGTGGCGGCACTCCTGGGTTCGGTCTACCGTACCGGTTGTCACCGAGTGGTAGGTCGGGCGCGTTGCAGGGCAAACGCTTGCACACCTTACCGGCCGAGCAGACTTACCCGATCCCGAAACGATGTCCCTTTCCGAATGGCGCAACGTTGCGTCAGGGAAGCTAAAGGGCGAGCGGGAGGTCGAGCTCTACATCGTACAGCCTCTGTTGCGCTACTGTGGAATACCACGAACATCTGCAATTCGTCAGTTACGCACGGGCGAAGGTATCCCCGACTACGTCATCAGACGAAACACCGAGCACCTTGTGGCGGCGTCGTGACGTCCTACAGGTCATCTACGGCAAATGTGTGATTTGTAGCATCTCACCGCTTGATATCACCTTTACCTGCCGTAAGAAAAGTACGAGATCAGGACATTTTCGTGACAAGATCTCTCGCATCCATGGTAGAATGGATCCGGATGATTTCGAACCACGGTCGTCTCACACGTCGTCCTGGCGCGCGGAGGCAGTTGAGTCTGCTGCTGTTCGCGGTCCTGGTTCCGAGCGCGGTCGTCACAGCGGTGGGCGCGAGGCTCGTGGTGCAGGATCGCGAGCTTGCGGACAAACGCGCCCAGGATAATCGGCAGAACGCCGTCCTGGCTTTCCGGCAGCGACTTCTTGCGCGGCTGGAGCAGGCACGAATCCGGGAAATCAGTGCTGCTGCTTCGGGACCGGGCGGAAGCGGCGCGTCATATGGTGATCCATCGGTCGCGTTGGCTACCAGGATCGCTGGCGGCCAGGTAGTCCTTCCATGGAATGATGACGCCAACGCGGCCAAGTTCACGCGCGAAAGGGACGATCCGCGATTTGCGAATGCAGTCGTAACCGCGGGACGAATCGGAACCACCGCGGCGTACGAGACATTGCGAAGTATCGCAGCCAGCGAAAGTCAGCGCGCCTATGCTGACCTGCTTCAATCGCATCACCTGCCGCCCGACGAGCGCGCGGAGCGTCTTCGGCGGATCGCGCGTATATCCATGGACGTGCGGGACGAATTTGGTGTTCCATTCGCGCTGTATTCTGCCCATACTCTCGCCCGTGAGCGGATCGATCGCGAGCTCGCTCAGGAAATCGCACGGAAGGGTCAGGCCGAGTTGCTTCAGTCACGATTTCTGTCGCCTTCAGCCTGTTATCTCATTCGTGATCTGCTAACCGGGGCAAGGCGGGCGATCGAGAGTCGATGCAGAGAGCTGGACATGGCGCAGCGACTCGCGGCCGATTACCCACTGCTTCCGGTGGTAGCGTCAGCAGGCGCATCGCCGCCGACGTGGAGCTACTGGCAGGCCGGTGACTGGTTTCTCTCAACGAGCACCCTCGGCAACTCGCGCGTGCTGGTCGCCATCCGCAAAGCGGATGTCCAGAGCTCACTGAGTGCGGGCGGTGCGCAACTCGTGACGGCTGGCGCGCGAGCAGAGCCACTCGGTGACGGATTCATCAACGCATTCGTGACTCTTCCGGCTGCCGTAGGTGGGGGCGGCGGCGGTGGATCCCAGCTGTTCTACCTTGTCACTCTCGCCGCGGTACTGATATTTGCCGCAACAAGCGCCAGGCTCATGCTCAAGGACATCAAGCGCGACGTGGCGACATCGACATTGCGGGCCCAGTTCGTAAGCGGTGTAACGCACGAGCTGAAAACTCCGCTGGCGGCCATTCGAATGTACGCCGAGACAATGCGCGACAGACCGAAGATTCCGGATAGAACGCGACGCGAGTATCTGGCAACCATCGTTGCCGAGAGCGAGAGACTCACCAGGCTGCTCGACAACGTGCTTGATTTTTCGCGGATTGAGAGAGGGGCGACGACCTACAAGATGCGGCCCTTGTGCCTTGGCGTGGTTGTGGCTGACGTCGCGGCTGTCATGGAGCATGCTTTCGCACAACAAGGCTTTACGCTACGGCTGGATATATCCGATTCGGACCCGCGAATAATGGGCAACGCTGACGCGCTGAAGCAGGCTCTTCTGAATCTTCTCACTAACGCGATGAAATATTCCGGCGCGAATCGCCACATCGAACTGGCCCTGCACACGACCAACGGGGTCGCGACTGTGGATGTCACCGACAGGGGAATCGGCATAGCCGAGAGCGAGCACGCGAAAGTGTTCGAGCAATTTTATCGTGTTCCCACGCCGGAGAACAGCGGCGCAACTGGAGCAGGGCTCGGGCTGACGATCGTCCGGAATGTCGCTGACGCCCACGGTGGCCGCATAAGCCTTCGCAGCACTCCTGGGGCCGGTAGCGTCTTCACACTTCACTTTCCTGTGATTGATGAGGCCAGTGTTTCTTCCGCGGAGCGATCGCTCGCGTCGGATAATGAATTACAGAACGGGACTGTGACCGGATGACGCGGGTTCTGGTGGTGGAAGATGATCCCGCGATCCTGCGGGGACTCGTCGACAACCTCAAGTTCGAGGAATTTGAGGTGCTTACAGCTTTGGACGGAGAAGCTGCGTACCGAATCCTGAAGGCGGAAAAGCCGGACGTGGTAATTCTCGATTTGATGCTCCCCCGGATGAGCGGTTATGAAGTCTGCCGAAAGGTGAGAAGCGAAGGGATCCGTATTCCGATTCTCATGCTGAGCGCCAGGGGCGAGGAAGCTGACCGCGTTCTGGGTCTCGATCTGGGTGCCGATGATTATATGTCCAAGCCTTTCTCGGTACGCGAGCTGATTGCACGAGTTCGTGCCCTCATCCGGCGAACACAGCAGCCGTCGGCTCCTGAAGAGCTGCGTTTCGCCGACGTCGTTGTCGACTTCCTGCGGTACGAGGCGACGGCTTCCGGGAAACCGGTGCGGATGACACGCAAGGAGTTCGCAGTCCTTCGCGCCCTGGTAGCTCGAGCCGGTGAGGTAGTGACGAGGGACATTCTGCTGAGGGAAGTCTGGGGATACGATGTCATGCCTACTACACGAACGGTCGACAACCACATCGCCTTGCTCAGATCCAAGCTGGAGCAGGAGCCATCAGCTCCCAGGCATCTTGTCACTGTCCATGGGATCGGCTACCGGTGGATTCCCTGATTCTGTGACAATTCCAGGACACGACTCGGACTTGAACGGCACAGAGATTGTGCATTGTGTCGCCCGCGTCATGACAACGGAAATCTTTGATGGACGCAGAATGATTGCGACCCGTCAATGGAGACAGACGATGACAAGGATGACGCCGTGGATCGCGCTGCTGTGGGCTGGACTTGTTCTCGCAGGTATAGCCGTGCCGTCGAGAGCATCAGCACAGAGCGGCAACGACCTCTTTCAGCAGGCTCTCGCCAAAGAGCGCGCTGAGGGAAAACTGCGAGAAGCTGTCTTGCTGTACGAAACAATCGTAAAGGGCTTTCCGGCGGATCGCGAGCTGGTCGCACGGTCGCTCGTCCAGATGGGTAGAGTTCACGAGCGAATGGGCGGGAACGACGCCCGTAGAGCGTATGAGCGAGTTGTCAGAGATTACTCCGATCAACCCGCCGCTGCCGAGGCCAAGCGCCGTATCGCAGTGCTCGATGGATCGTCGATGCGTGCCAAAAAGGCCGACTCCGGCGCGCCTTTTTCAGAGCGGGTCTGGGTTAGCAAGCAGGTAGCCTTTTCGAGCACCGTCGGTGTATCCCACGATGGGAGGTACGTGTCGTTTGTAGACTACTCCGGATGGGGAGACATTGCGGTTCGGGATCTCATATCGGGTGAGACACGGGTTCTCACTAGCGAAGCAAAGAAATCTGAGAGCGCTTCCCCTGTGCATACAGTCTTTTCTCCAGACGACAAATACATTGCCTATGGCTGGCGACAAACACTGAGACTGGTTTCCGTCCGCGACAAAACGGTTCGTACGGTCTTAGCGCCTGACACCGCGAAGCTCGGGGACCTCCAGGTCTTCGACTTCACCCCGGACGGGAGGCATCTCATCGTGGGAGGCTTTGACACCAAGGTCGGAAATCAGATCATGCGTGTCTCGATCGCTGACGGCAGCATACAGCCGCTCTTCCCTGTGCCTCACCGGCCTCGGCGCGTGAAGGTTTCTCGTGACGGGAAGTACATCGTGTACGACCTGGCGCAGGATTCGACCCAGAGCAAGCGCGACATAGTTGTCCGGCGCATCGACGGTTCGGGTGAGTCACGTATAGTCGAGCATCCAGCCAATGACCGCACTCCGCTTTGGACACCTGACGGCCGCGGAGTGTTTTTCGTGAGCGATCGGGGAGGCTCGGAAGCGGGATGGTATGTGGATGTATCCAATGGTCGGGCGACGGGCACTCCGGTGATGGTGCGAGCGGACATCGGCACCACACCGTTAGGCTTCGCCCGCGACGGCTCGGTCTTCTACCTGGCAGGCACTCGGAAATCCGACGTGTTCGTTGGGGAGATGGACATCACTACGGGTAAATGGACACGGGAGCCGCAGATGCTTCGCACGCTGGCGCCTGGTCACAACGGTTCGCCGTCCTGGTCACGCGACAGTCGCTTTCTCGCGTACGCTGCACAAAATGACAAAGCGCTGCGGGTGCATGAGCTCGTCACCGGGAGGGAGCGAGAATTCCCCCTACCCTTTAATGTCGGTAGATCGAGCTGGTCGATGGATGGAAAATGGATCAGCGTCGCCAGCATACCCTCTCCGCGTAAGAGTGCCGTGTATCGAGTAAACGCGGAGACAGGCGCATATGAAAAGATTGTGAACGCTCCAGTCTTTGGCTGGGGAACAACCGCTGTGTTCGCACCAGACAGGGACGCCATCTATTACGTAACCGGAGATACGGTGGCATCCAGGGGTGAGGTGTGGGAGGTGCAGAACAGGCTCGTCCGGCACGACCTTGCTGCCCGCACCGAAGAGGTCGTCTACACGACTGAACCAGGAACGATGATACCCGACATAGCGGTTACACCGGATGGAAAGACAATCATTGCTGGAGTTTCGGCGCCAAAGGGACAACTGGTGCTGAGCATTCCCACATCTGGTTCGACGCCGAAGCAACTGCTCGGTCGCACCGACATTCGCCGCCGATTCTCCTTCACCCCCGACAGCAAGCGGGTGGTGCACATCGGGAACCCTGGGCCGGGTGATGATCCTGTACAGGTCTGGAGCACCCCTCTCGACGGCTCGCCGCCGGTGAAGCTTGCCACACCGATGACTGAGCCACTGACAATGGCATGGGAATTCGTCCTTGCACCCGATGGAAAGCATGTTGCGCTGCGAGTTGACGATCGTTCAGTGGAGCTCTGGCATGGCTCTCACTTCCTTCCACATCGTGCGGAGGTGACAGAGGTTAGAGTGCCACCCGTTAGGCGTCGGTAGGGCGCCGCGAGTAACCGCCGGCGGTCGAACCGATCGCCGGCACCACTCGCTTCGTAACACGCGCGAATCTCTCCGTCTCGCGCAACTCGCTCCAGCCACTTCTTCAATTTCGGCAAATCGTTTGGTAGCTTGTCGAGTCGAGTCGGCGACTTCGCTCCCTCCGGCAGCACCGCGATGGTGATCGACTCCTTGTGCACATCCATCCCGAGATAGATGATAGAGCGCACAGCAGGAACAGCAGAACTCGTAAACGATGACATGGGCTGGTCTCCGTGTATTTGCGACAGACAGAATCGTCGCATGTGGCTCTGGCAACTCCGGTTCACACCGAGGAGCTAATCCACGGATAAACCGGAGGCCAGCCCAGTCATATTTTCTAGGCCGCGCTGCCGCCCTCTGACTAATCCGCACCATGCACCAAAGAGCGTCGTAAGTGATTGATCGCAGCCGGTTCGACCATATCCGCAACTCCCACGGCGCCTACGCCAGCTGGGCAGTTTGGGCTCCCGCTGGTAGTAGCCCAAAGTCGAACATTGCAAATCTTGACGTACTTGATCCGGTCGCCAACCCCTCGCTCCTCAGCACTCTCCATGCTGACGCGGTCATGGTTGGCTTAAACATCTCCCGCCCACTCTCGGAAGCATTCCGCAATTTTCACGACCCACGACCCCACGCGCAGGACTTCAAGATCCGATATGCGTTCGACTTTACACGTTGGTGGGGCGCCTACATGACCGACATCATCAAGTACGTCGAGACAATCAAGACCAGCGAACTTCGGTCACTCTTAACCCCTGAAGTGGTCAGGCAGAACGTCGACTCGTTCGTCAACGAACTCCGAGACCTTGGTTCCACCAAGCCCGTCCTTCTAGCGTTCGGCCGCGACACCTATAAAATAGTCGTCAATCACGTTCCGAGCTCGGCATACACCGCATTGGTCGCACTCACCCACTACAGCCATCAGATAAGCAAGGAGTCCTACCGGACCACCGTGCTGAGGCAAATCGCCGAGGCGCCCGCGCTTGCGCCGCTTGCCCGTCCTGAACGTGAACAGTCCGAAGAGCACGACCAGAGCTCGGAAGCCTAACCAAAGGCGCTGCAGCCGACTCGCTTCGCTCGCTGCTGAGCTTGTTCGGAGGTCGAAATGAAGCGAGTCACTGGCATCGGTTCTCTGACAAACGTTGCAAAGGCAAGCAGTCTTCGGATACGGCTACGCCGCAACCCACCCCACCCATTCGCAACGGCAAAACGGCGATGGGGCAAGTTCAATACACGTCACGAAGGAAAAGCCACGAGGGCCGCTATTGTAAGAGGTTTCAGGCTCTAGCTACCGCTGTATTTTGAGAAAGGCGCCGAGCCTCTCCGGCCTACCTAACAATGACGACACGCGGTTTTGGTAACCGTTTTTGGCCGGAAAGGAGCCCGGTTTTCTCTCCAAACGTTTTTTGTGTGACTCAAAGCCGAATTGTGAAATAGAAGTTCTCGGAACAGACAGAGACTTTTCTCCGGTAAGCGAACTTCTGTAATCGGCGAGGATTTCCTCCCATACTGATCCCGGCCCCGACTAAGGCCACAGGCTCGCCAGTGGCGATCAGCTGCGTAAGTGCGCGAACCTTTGCTTCGTTCTCTTCGTAGTCGAGCCCCGTATGATTGACAAAGTTTTGCAGGGCTTCGGACTCCCGCCGTGACGGATGTCGCCCTCGAGTCCGTGCACCGCGAGGTTGAGGCGGCACAGCCGGCCCGTCTCATCAGTCTTCTCCACTCCGAAAATCGCCAGCTCATCAGCCGGATTCTTCTGGTGCTCGGCTACGAATCGGGCTGACTGAACGAACATGCCTCCTGATCCGCAGGCAGGATCGAGGATGCGTCCGTGAAACGGTTCGATGACTTCGGTGAGTAGACGCACGATGCTGGAAGGCGTGTAGAACTCCCCGCCACCCTGCCCCTCGGTCATGGCGAACTCGCCGAGGAAGTATTCGTAGATGCGGCCGAAGGCGTCGTAATCGAGGTTAGCAGGTATTTCAGAAACTTTCTTCAGCAGCTCCTTGAGCAGCGTGCTGGTGAAAAGGTTGTACGTTTTGGGCAGCACGCCGGCGAGTTGAGGATTGTGCTTCTCGATGTCGCGCATGGCGGCGTTGACTTTGCCGCCAATGTTGGCTGCTTCGGGAAGCGAGAGCAGATAGTCGAAGCGCGCTTCGAGAGTGAGGTAGAGTGCGCTTTCGGCGTGGTACGCAGCAGGCTCGCTGACTCTGCTGCCGCGGCGTGACGATGTCGTAACGGCTGAAAGTTTCTTGTAAACCAAAGCAAAACGCACTTCGGCGAAACGCAGGAAAATGAGGCCAAGGATAGGGCCGGAATACTCCTGCGGCTTGAGGCCGGAGTTGGCGCGGAATTGGTCAGCTGCGTCCCACAGGCGCTTTTCGAGCGTCGCGGTTGCTGTGTTTTTGTCGGTAGGGGCGATCCAGTGCATGGTTAGTTACGGCTTAGCCTTGATAGGCCTCGACCGATTTTGGTGCTCGTCGTCATGGCCCCTATCGAGTAGTAGTGGTTTGTTGGCGGCGCAGATATCTGCTCGACAACAGGAACGCTTCAACAAACCTGGGAACCAATCCAACAAGAGTCAAAACGGCCACTCTGATCGAAATGAGGCGTAACCCTAGATGCCAGATTCAGTTCGTATGCGTTGCCTTGTACAAATTGGGGAGTTTTTGGGGACATTTGGCGAGAATAGCCACCAATTATGGTGGCTATTCATTGTTCATATCTTCTTGAATCTCAGCCGTTTATGAAAATGGCCAGGGGCAGAATCGAACTGCCGACACGCGGATTTTCAGTCCGCTGCTCTACCAACTGAGCTACCTGGCCGGTACTTCTGCGCTGAAATCCAACGCGGTCGCAATGTAATTCTGCTCTTACGACGCTGGAACCCCTCGCTCGGCTCACACAGTCGGTACAAGTCGTGCGATAAAGGTTGCTGACATTCGAGACGGCGAAGTCGCCGGTATCCGATAACGCACCGATCGTTCTGGAGAACCAATGAGCAAGCTGCTGCGCGGGATCGCCGCCGGTTACGGCGCCAGGAAACTTACGGGCGGCTGCGGCTGCTTCGGCATCATCGTGTTCATCATTCTGTGGTTCCTGCTCGGTAAGATCGGAATATTCCAGTAGTATTGCGATAATGGAGTGGATCTCAGATCCGCAGGCATGGATTGCCTTCGCGACGCTCACAGCGCTGGAGATCGTCCTCGGCGTTGACAATGTCGTCTTCATCTCGATCCTGGCAGGCAAGCTTCCCGCAGATCAGCGTGAAAAGGCCCGTCGTCTGGGACTTGGACTCGCAATGGTCATCAGGATACTCCTGCTGCTCTCCATCTCATGGGTCGTGAGGCTGACAGCGCCGCTGTTCACTGTCGTCGGGCAGGAACTCTCCGGCCGGGATCTCATTCTTCTCCTCGGCGGGCTCTTTCTACTCGCCAAGAGCACCCATGAGATGCACGGCCTGCTCGAGGACGACACCGGACATTCGTCATCGCGAGTCGTCGCGTCATTCGGGGCAGTGATCGTGCAGATCCTCCTGCTGGACATCATCTTCTCGCTTGACTCCGTCATCACTGCCGTCGGGATGGTAGATGACATCAGTGTGATGGTCGCCGCCGTGGTCGTTGCCGTCGGCTTCATGTTCGCGTTTGCCGGGAAGATCAGCCATTTCGTGGAGAAGCATCCGACGGTGAAGATGCTTGCCCTCAGCTTCCTCCTTCTGATCGGTTTTACGCTCGTAGCTGAAGGGTTCGAGTTTCACATCCCGAAGGGCTACATCTACTTCGCGATGGCGTTCTCGCTCCTGGTCGAAGTCCTCAATATCCGGTTGCGCAAGGCCCGAACGCCTCCGGTCAGTCTCCACTCGTCGTATGTGGCGGAACCGCCTGCTGGGCAGTGATTACCGACTTGATCCCGCCCCGCAGATTGAAGTCCCCCACAACCCGGATCCACTTCGGCTTGACGACTGTGACAAGGTCGTCAAGAATGCGATTCACCGCGCGCTCGTAAAAGATTCCGTCGTTGCGAAAGCTCCACAGATAGAGCTTCAGGCTCTTTAGCTCGATACAGCTCGCGGCCGGAACATAAGTGATCCTGATTGTCCCGAAATCAGGCGCGCCGCCCTGTAGTGCTTCGAGCTCTTCCGCATCGGATTCGATCCCTCCAACCGGACAGAGGGATGTGAACTCGGTGCAATCCATATGTATCTCATAGTCTCTGTCCGCGTAGGGGTTCGCGAACGCCTCCAGTAGCTCAGGCTTTGGCATCGTCAGTTTCTGGAGGTTCTTCTTGATTCTGTGTTGTCGATGTCACCGTGCTGCGTTTCTATTCCGCGTTTCTATTCCGCGTTTCTATATCTCTTCTTTCCTCAGCTTTCTCGACATCTCCTCGAGCACGAGCAGCTCTTCGCTGGTCAGGCTGTCGATGCCATGCTTCGAGATCTTGTCGAGGACCAGGTCGAGCCGCTCAACGGACTTCTTGTCGGAGTCCTCACTGGCTCTTGGAAGCAGCACCGGCCGCCCAGGCTTGGCGACAACCGCGTTGCTCTTCGCTACGACTTCATCGATCCCCTCGGTTCTTTCTCCACGATCGCGACTTCTCGGGCGGGCGCGGGGCACCGCGCGAAACGCATCCTCGGGCTCATCGGGTACGGGCGATACCCAGCGCCGGAAATTGTCGAGCCCCCCAAACGCCGATACGCGCAGAAATATCCAGCCAAACGCAAGTCCGCCGAGGTGTGCGAACCATCCGATACCAGAGCCTCCCCGGGTCGAGGAGATACCCATGGCAAGGTTGATCAGCGCCAGCCACACGACGAGCCAGCGCGTTTTCATCGGTATCACACCGAACAGATAGACTTCCTCGTCCGGCCAGCGCAGCGCATATGCAAGCAGCACCCCGATCACGGCCGCGGATGCGCCGACAAGTCCTGCATTTCCTTCGAGGAGGAGATGTGCTACCGCTCCGCCGATACCGCACCAGAGATAGAAATAGACGAAGCTTTTCGCGCCCCACAAACCTTCGATTCGGGGGCCGAACATCCATAGCGCGAGCATGTTGAACGCGAGATGCCACAGCCCCCCATGCACGAACATGTACGAGACAAGCGTCCACCACTCGGCCGGGAACCGCTCGCCGGAAAGACCGAGTGCTGCAAAGACGCCTTCGGCTCCGAACAGCGTGACCTGGAGAAAGTAGATGCCCACGTTCGCCGCGATCAGCCATTGGACGGCTGGCGTCATTCTGGATTGCGAGGACGGCTCGTACAACGCTTCGGACATAGAACCTGCTTACAACGGGGGAATCCTTCTATAACACAAACAGTGCCCGACGGTTCCTCACTTTTCCGTCAGCCGCACAATCTCCTCACACAAGTCGGCAAATGACATTCCCATCGCCGCGGCACCCTGCGGTATCAGACTGAGCTCCGTCATTCCAGGCAACGTGTTCGCCTCGAGACAATAAAGCTCCCCATCTCCACCTTCATGATCAGGCGGAGCCAGCCGAAAATCAATCCGTGCGTAGCCCCTCAGTTTGAGCGACCGGAATGCCGCCAGCGATTGCGACTGAGCCAATGCCGTTTCCGTCGGCGAAAGCCTGGCGGGAAATTCCTCCCGGGCCATCCCTGCCGTGTATTTGCACTCGTAGTCGTAGATCTCGTGAACCGGTATGATCTCGCCAACCGGAGTTGCCCGCTCGCCAAGTACTCCGACGGTAAGCTCCCGGCCGGCGATGAATCTTTCGATCATCACCTCGTCATCATAGCGCCACGCTTCGTCGATCGCTGCCTGTAGCTGCCCGGCTTCCTTTACCACAGTGAGTCCAACCGTCGAACCCTGCTTCGATGGCTTCACGACAACCGGGAATCCCAGCTGACGCTCGACATCCTCAACTGACACCGGGGCCATCAACCAATCAGCGGTCTGAACACCGGCTGAACGGAAGAGCTTCTTCGAGAGATCCTTATCCATTGCAAGAGCACTGGAGAGATGCCCGGTGCCTGTATATCTGACGTGAGCCATGTCCAGCAGCGCCTGGAGGGTTCCATCCTCGCCCTGTCCGCCGTGCAGTCCCAGAAAGACTACATCGGCGCTGGAGATTTCAGGATACGTCTCGAGCGCCGGAAGGAATGATCCCCCAGTAGTCTTCTCAAGCGCCTCCAGCGATGGAGGCGCAGTGCCTACCCCACGGGCAGAAAGTTCCTTCTCCGTCTCCGGGCTGATGATTCCGCGAGAAGGGTCAAAGGGAGTGACATCGTGACCGCGTGATCGCAACGCCTCCACAATCCTTATTCCCGACGCAAGCGAGACGTCCCGTTCCGCCGATGCACCGCCCATCAACACCGTGATCTTCAACAGCGCGCACTCCTACCGTGTCATCATGTAATGCAGCATGTCCGAACGGGTGACGATTCCCTGTACCGCTCCGTTGCTGCGCACCAGCACTGCGGGGTTTGCCTTGGATAGCAGCTTGACGACGCTGTCTACCGGCTGGTCTGCTGCTACCATCGGAAATGGCGATTCCATCACGTCGCTGATTGTAGCGTCGAGGAGCTTCGTATTTTCGAGACTCTTCTGCGATAGCGACCAGTCGCTCACCGAGCCGACGCAATTCTGTCCGTCCATGACTGGTAGCTGAGACACGTCATGCAGGCTCATCAGCCCGAGTGCCTGTCTCACAGTCGAACCGGGAGCGGTGCTCACCACCGCCGGCATCTCGCCCTCCTTCCGCCCGAGTACGTGCATGAGCGTGACACGAGTAGAGTCGAGCATCTGGTTCTCCCGCATCCACTCGTCGTTGTATACCTTCGAGAGATACCGCTCGCCGGTGTCGCAGAGCAAAGTGACAACGAACGCATTCGGATCATCCACCTGACGCGCCACTCTTAGCGCCACGTGCGCGATCAGTCCCGAGGATCCTCCGACGAACAGACCTTCTTCGCGCGT
>JALYOO010000385.1 GCA_030856845.1 Gemmatimonadota bacterium | reverse complement strand
GCGTCGCCGTCGCCCTCCTCGGCAATCCGAAGCTGATGATCGTCGACGAGCCGACGGCCGGCCTCGATCCTGCTGAGCGTGTGCGCTTCCTCAACCTCTTGAGCGAGCTGGGCGAGAACAGCGTCGTCATCCTCTCCACACACATCGTCGACGACGTCTCCGAGCTGTGCACCCGGATGGCGATCATCGACCGGGGCGAAATCCTGCTCGAGGCCGAGCCGTTGCCCGCGGTCGATGATCTCCGGGGTCGCATCTGGCGCCGCGTGATCTCGAAAGACGCGCTGCCCGCGCTGGAGCGCGAGCACGCAGTGATCTCGACGAAGCTCCTCGCGGGACGCACGCTGGTTCGCATCCACAGCGACGCGGCGCCCGGGCTCGGATTCGAGCCCGCCGAGCCAGACCTCGAAGACGTCTACTTCAGCACGATGGCGGGTCACATCGGCCGGCGCCGCGAGCAGCGGGAGCCGGCGGTGGCCCCATGAAGCTTTGGGGTATTTGTCGCTTCGAGTTCGCCTACCAGGTACGCCGCGCATGGCCCTGGCTGATTTTCGCGGTCCTGATCGTATTGGCTTTCCTGATGACGAGAGACGGCACCCTCGCCGAGGCGCTTTACGATGATTTCTTTGTCAACTCGCCATTTGCCGTCGCGAAAACCACGGTAGTTGGCAGCCTGATCTGGCTTCTGGTGGCCGCTGCCGTTGCCGGCGAAGCGGCAGCGCGAGACGTGGCAACGGGCATGTCTCCCCTCAGCTACACCGTCCCCGTCAGCAAGGCCGAGTACCTCGGGGGGCGATTCCTCGCCGCCTTCGCTCTCAACGCGTTGCTCCTGCTCGCCGTGCAGGCGGGCATTCTGCTGGGCATCTACTGGCCTGGCGTGGATGCCGCGGCGATCGGTCCGTTCCGGCCGGCAGCATATCTCACCGCCTACGCCTTCATCGCGCTACCGAACGCTTTCGTCGCTACGGCGATCCAGTTCTGGTTCGCCGCACGGAGCGGCCGGACCATGGCGAGCTATGCCGGAAGCATGCTCCTCATCTTCATGGGCTTTTTCGTCGCCTCCCTGCTGCTTTTCAGCAGACGGGACCTGGGTATGCTGCTGGATCCGATCGGTATCCGCTTCGTCGTAGACGACATGTCGCATTTATGGACGACGGCCGAGAAGAACGTGCGCCTGCTCGAGCTGGAGGGCACGCTCCTCACGAACCGCCTCCTGTGGCTCGGCATTAGCTCCGCGGCGCTCGCAGTCACTTACCTGAGCTTTCGCTTCGCCCATCGTACCGAGACCACCTGGTGGAGGCGCGTCACCCAACGCCGGGATGCGCACTCCCCAATGCCTGCCGGCATTGGTGTCGCGGCGCGCACGCCGATCTCCGTCCCGAAGGTGCCGCGATCGTTCGGCCTCGCCATCCAGGCCCGTCAGACGCTCGCCATCGCATGGCACTCCTTCCGAACGATTGTGAAGAGCTGGGCCGGACTCGCCATGCTGGCAGGCGTCCCGCTGCTGGCGATCCCGGTGGTGCTCGATCAAATGGTATCCGGCGGCGCCCCGCTGGTACCCACGACCATGCAAGTCCTCGAGGAGTTGACGGCCCCTGTTTCCGCTGAACTGAGCCGCTGGGTGATCATCCCGCTCCTCTTCGTTTTCTTCGCCGGCGAGTTGGTCTGGCGGGAACGTGAAGCCGGAGTGGGCGAGATCACTGACGCGATGGCCGGATCGGAGTGGACTCCTTTCCTCGGCAAGTTCCTGGGCCTGGGGCTCGTGCTCGTCCTGTTCATGGCGGCCCAGGCCACGGCCGGGATGCTTGCTCAGGTGATAATGGGTTATCAGAACTTCGAGATCGGGCTGTACCTGAAGATCCTGTTCGGGCTTCAGCTTCCCGAATACCTCCTCTTCGCGCTGCTCGCGCTCGTCGTGCATGTCCTCGTGGACCAGAAGTACATCGGCCACCTCGTGGCCATCATCGCATACGTATTCATCATTCTCGCCTCCATGTTCGGAGTCGAGCACAACCTCCTCATCTACGGCGCCGGCCCGGGGTGGACCTACACGGAGATGAGCGGCTTCGCCCCGTCCTTCGAGCCCTGGTTGTGGTTCAAGCTCTACTGGGCCGCGTGGGCGCTGCTCCTCGCCGTGGTGGCGAGGCTGCTCTGGGTGCGCGGCAGGGAGATCGGCCTCGGGGTGCGGCTCCACCTCGCGCGCCGGCGCCTCACACGTGCGACGGTCTCGTCTGCAGCGCTGGCGGCAGGGCTTGTCCTCACACTCGGCGGGTTCGTCTTCTACAACACGAATGTGCGGAATGAATATCTGACAGATTCGGAGCGCACCCAGCTGAGCGCGGAATACGAACAGCGCTACAAACGCTACGAGGACATCCCCCAGCCCGAGGTTACGGGAAACAGGCTGCAAGTCGAGATCTACCCCGAGTTGCGGGAGGCGCAGATCCGCGGTTCCTACAGCCTTCTGAATCGCACCGACGTCGCCATCGACTCCATCCACACGGCCACCGTTCCCGGCGCCGAGCCCGAAGCGCTGGCGTTCGACCGACCAGCTGCACTCGTACTTGCCGACAACGAGCGCGGCCATCGAATCTACGCCCTGGCCACATCACTCCAGCCGGGTGACTCGCTACGCCTCGACTTCCAGGTTCAGATCCGGCCGCGTGGCTTCGGCAACCGGGGCGTCGAACGCGCCGTGGTGGCAAACGGCAGCTACTTCACGAACCGCTCGTTCCCTGACATCGGCTATCAGCCGAGTCGCGAGCTTATCGTCGCGAATGACCGGCGCGCGCACGGGCTCACCCCGCGCCCCGTTGTAGCGTCGCTATACAATGTTGAAGCCCGGATGAAGCGGTCCGGGCGGGTCACGGTCGACGCCGTCGTGGGCACGGACGAGGATCAGGTAGCGGTGGCGCCCGGGCGGTTGGGCCGGACATGGACAGAACGTGGGCGACGCTACTTCCACTACTCCGCCGATGCCCTCGTCGGCATGGAGCACGGTTTTTTTTCCGCCAACTACGCCGTGCGTGAATCACAGTGGAACGACGTCACCATCCAGATCTTCCACCATCCTGCGCACATCGCGCACCTCGAGCGCATGCTCCGCAGCGTGCGCGCCTCTCTCGCGTACTACACGGAGCACTTTGGTCCCTACCGTCACGACTACCTGAGTGTGGTCGAGCGGCCCGGCAACGGCACCGGCATGCACGCGGACGCCGCCATGATCACTCACGATGAAGGGTTTGCGCTATTGAACCCGAAGGCGGGCGGGCTCGAGATGCCATCGGCGATCGTGGCACACGAGATGGGGCACCAGTGGAACGTCCCGCTCGCGGTTGTCGAGGGAGTTCCGGTGATGAGCGAAAGCCTGGCATGGTACTACGGAATGCAGGTTATACGCGAAACCTACGGCGCTGCACAGCTCCGGCAACTCATGAACTTCATGCGGCGGGGTGAGGCCCGCCCGGAGATCCGGCGCGGTGAACCGTTGCTGCGGGGCCTCGACCCCTACATGTCCTACCGTAAGGGCCCGTTCGCGATGCACGCGCTGACGGAATACATGGGCACTGAACGGGTGAACACCGCGCTGCGACGATTGATCGAGAAGCACGGTTCGGGAGAGCCTCCGTTGGCGACAACGCTCGATCTCTACCGCGAGTTGCACACGGTTACTCCCGACTCGCTGAAATATCTGCTTCACGATCTGTTCGAGGTGAACACTTACTGGGAGCTGGAGACCGAGAAAGCCAAGGCGGTGCAGACGAAAGAAGGCTCCTGGCTAGTGACCCTCGATGTGCGGGCGCGAAAGATTGTTATCGACAGCGCGGGCGTCGAGACCGCTCTGCCGATGAACGAGTCGCTGGACATCGGAATATTCGGCGAGGCCGACAAAGGCGGAGCGGAGCTGGACAATCCTCTCTACTTGCAGAAGCACCGCATTCACACCGGAGAGCAGACGATCGCGGTGACGGTGCCGCGCAAACCGCTCCTGGCGGGAATCGACCCGTACCACGTACTCGACTGGGTGGAGCGCGAGGATGACGACAATATCGAGCAGGTGAAGATCGAGAGTGGGCCGTCTTCTATGGCGACGCGGTCGCGCTGAGGTACGGTGCCGCAAACATCACTTTCATCTGAGAGGCGTACGACTTACGTCGTGGCGGTCGCGGGAACTGACCACGGTGGAGCGGCTGATTTCGTCGATCGAGGTTCCGTGGTGCGGAGGATCTGGGGAGACGGAGACATGGTGCTCCTAGTATTCGCCGGCTCGGCCGCAGAGTTCGCGCTCAACCGTGCCGTCGACTGGCTGTTCTTCACCGGGGAGTTGCCGCGCGATCCCATTGGCCGGCTGTTCTCCACGGCAGCGTATTCCCAG
>JALYOO010000053.1 GCA_030856845.1 Gemmatimonadota bacterium | reverse complement strand
GGAGGGTACCGCGAAACTCAATGTTGTATCGGGAATCGGCACCGGCGAGTACACGACGAAAGGAACGATTGCCTACTGACCGACGGTTTTTAGGCAGACTGCAACATCCCGGGGGCGCTCGTAGGTCACGACCCGAAAATGGTCGGTGTCTATAAAAGAATCGGACAGGCCGCAGGCAGTCGTGCCACTGTGCTGATACGGGGCCAAACGGGAACCGCAAAGAGCGAGGGGACGGGCCTTGGATTATCGGTGGCGCGGTAGATAGTCACCGCCCATGGAGGCAGCATTGAGATTGACAGCACTGTCGATTCGGGTACGACCGTATCGATCAGGGTTGCCTTGGCGAAGTGACCGCAAAACGTAATGGTGCCGGTATCATGATGTAACAACTCGTTGCATGGAAGCGAGTTATCGGAACTGCTGGTAGCGTTTCAAGTCGTTGTGCATCAAGCTGTTGGGAAATCGGAAACGTTCGGCAACAGGATTTGCCATGCAAGGTATCCGTAGTCGATCACTGAGCCAGCCTTCGGGCGAGTGGCTCGGTCACCTGTTAATCAACTGGCACAATGCCGAGGTATGACAATGCGATTAAACGCCCACGCTTTTCTAATTGTGTGGCTTCCTGCGCTTGCCGTGGCAGGATGCAGTGGGGGAGGAGAACCGACCGGAACAACTGAGCTTCCAGGCTGCACGGGCCCTGTTACCATGTCGGTTACCGCTGGCACCACGCCTACGTTCTCCTGGACTCCGGCGTGCAAGGTTTACTACCTGGACGTTGGAGTCGAAGCCACAGGGGAGGAGGCTTGGGCCATCGCCAACTCCAACAACCAGAATACGATCGCGCCGGGAGTCAGGTTCGGTATAGTGCCGCCGGGCTCCACGCGCATCGACGGGCCGGCGCCTCTTAGGGCAGGCACGAAGTACTACGTATTCGTGGCGTTCTACAACAATGGGGCTGAGGTGGACGGTGGACGAGTAACGTTCACGCCATAGCGCAGAGGGACCGTTAAGGCAAACGTAGTCCTCGGTTGGAACCTCAATTCTGATAATGGAGCTTCCTATGTTGAATCGCCACAACGCACTGACTCTCGGTCTCGTCCTGCTCACATTCCCCTTTGACCCGCTTACCATAGATTAGCCCGATGAAGCGCTCCCTCCTCATCGTCGATGACGATGCGACCATCCGGGACTCTCTCGCCGAGGCACTCGCCGATGAGAGTACGGATGTCCGCACCGCCGGAAGCGCGGAGAGCGCGCTCGCCGTCATCGGAGCCGGCGGGATCGATGTCGTGCTGTCGGATATCCGCATGCCCGGGCTCGACGGCATTGCGTTTCTGCGTCTGCTGAAGGAGCGTGCAGCGCATATCGACGTAGTGCTCATGACCGCATTCGACGATATGCCTACCGTCGTTTCGGGAATGCGCGAAGGAGCGCTCGAATTTCTGGTCAAGCCACTTGAGCTTCATGCGCTTCGCCGCGTTCTCAACGGGGTGTTCGAGGATCGCCACACCCGCCGTCGAAATGAGCCGCACAAAGCGAATGGAATCACTTCACCGCCAGAGGGTTATCCAGGGGCGCTGGTAGGTCACGACCCGAAAATGGTCGGCGTCTATAAAAGAATCGGACAGGCGGCGGGCAGTCGTGCAACCGTGCTGATACGGGGCGACACTGGAACCGGGAAAGAGTTGATAGCCCGCGCGATTCATGCGAGCTCGAAGGATTCGAGCGCTCCTTTCGTGGCTGTGAACTGTGCCGCTCTCCCCGCCAGTCTCCTCGAGACTGAATTGTTTGGACATGTTCGCGGTTCGTTTACCGGAGCGACGGGCGACCGGCGCGGGCGGTTCGCTCTCGCCGGCAGAGGCACGATTTTCCTCGACGAGATCGGTGATACTACCGTCGATCTTCAGGCGAAACTGCTGCGCGTGCTCCAGGAGCGCGAATACTATCCGGTAGGCGCCGAGCGCGCGGCGCGTACCGAGGCGCGTGTCGTGGCTGCCACTCACAGGAACCTCGAAGCCCTCGTGGCGAGCGGAGCATTCCGCGCCGACCTCTACTACCGTCTTCGGGTCGTGGATATCGAGGTGCCCCCTCTTCGCGAACGAGTGTCCGATGTGCCGCTCCTTGCCCGGCATCTCGCGTTGCGGGCAAGTGAAGCTGTTGGCCGGCCACCGCCTGTGCTCTCACGCGAAGCGACAGATCTCCTCGTAACGCACCAGTGGCCGGGCAACGTTCGTGAACTCGAGAATTGCCTCACGCGGGCGGTCGTCCTCGCAAGCGGCGATGTGATCCGCGCCGAGCATATCCACCTTGGTGCCACGCATCCCGAGAGCGCGGGAGTTCTCCCAACTCTCGATGCACTTGAGCGCGCCCACGTCGAGCGAGTCCTCGGCGTATTCCACGGCCACAAGGCGCGGACGGCGCGCGCGCTCGGTGTGTCGCGGCCGAGGCTTGACAGGCTGCTGCGAAAGCACGGGCTGGAATGATTTTCTTCCGGCGGTCGCGGTGAGAATTCCGGGGCCGCGGTCGTTGCGCGCAAGATTCCTGCTGGTGGTTCTTGGTGGAGTGCTCATTCCTCTTGCGGTCGTCGGGTTGTGGCTGACACGATCGGCCGCAAGATCGGGAGAGGCGTTGCTGCGTACGCGACTGGACAGCGCCCTCGATCAGGTCGTCGTCGAAGCGGGAATACGGTGGGTAGGGCTGCGAGCTGAAATGCTCGACATCGCTGACGATTCAGCGGTTCAACGGGTGTTGAGCGTGACGGCCGATGCCAGACTACCACGAAGGCCGGAGTCGACACTCGTGGTCAGCGCGACGGGACGCACGGATAATCTCGGTGCTTCACTCGCGTCTCCGATAACATTGGCAAGCGAGCCTGGCGACGCGACGTGGCAAATCGTGAATGCAGCTAATTCCGTACGCGACGCGCCTAATGTGCGGAATGCGGTAGCGTTTGCGGACCGGCGGGAGGGCATCGCCGTCACTGTTCCCGTGTACGCCAGAGCGGGGGGCACGCTGATTGGCCGGCTCAGGTCACGTCTCACGCTCGAGAGCCTGGTACCGATCGGTGCAGGTGGCGCGGCGGGAGTGGGGGTGATTCTTCACGTTGTGGATCGCTCGACCGGAGTTTCCCTGGACGCGCTTCCATTCGATCCGTCATTGCTGGCCCGAAGCGAGTTCCAGCTCGGGGATGAGAGGTGGCTGGTGAGGCGCAGAACTCTCGAAGAGCCGTCACTTACCATAGCGGCCACAGCTCCCCTTGGCGCGTACACCGTGCCGTTCGAAAGTGCGGCAAGAAAGGGGTCGCTTGTAATTCTTGCGGTGGCCGTTGGCGCGCTGGGTGTCGCCGCGCTGCTGACGCGCCGGCTGACACAGTCGCTCGAGGAGCTCGCGCACGCCACAGATGCAGTCGCTGGCGGCGATCTCGACCGGCGGGTTTCGGGAAAGGGCGACGACGAAGTCGGCCGCGTCGGCCGCGCGTTCAACGCGATGACCGAGAGCTTGCGAATTACCATTCGGCAACTGTCTCAACGCGAGGCGCTTGTCGCTGTTGGAGAGTTTGCCGCGTCGCTCGCTCACGAGGTTCGCAATCCTCTCACGTCTATCCGGATAGATCTTCAACGCGTCGAGGAAAAACTTCCGCAAGATTCGCCGCTACGGGTGCAGCTTGGCCGCGCATTGCGCGAGGTGCAGCGGCTGGACCAGACAGTAAGCGGAGCGTTGCGCATCGCGAGGAGTGGCAGTATCGCGTCTGATCTTGTGGACCTGAGAGTACCGCTCCAGCGAGCGATCGAGGTTGCGACTCCTACGTTCGAGCAATGCGGTGGAGCACTCGATCAGATCGAGATTGGCAGTCTGCCGCTTCCAGTCCGCGGCGATGAAGCCGCTTTGGAGCAGCTATTTCTCAACATTCTATTGAACGCCGCGCAGGCCCTGGGCGCGCACGGTGAGGCTGGAGTGAGGGTATCGACTGAGAACGGGAGTGCTCAGATCGATATCTGGGATTCCGGGGCGGGTATCCCGAAAGACCGGCTCGAGAAGGTGTTTGATGCGTTTTTCTCGACAAAGAGCGAGGGCACTGGCCTTGGATTATCGGTGGCGCGGCAGATAGTCGCTGCCCATGGAGGGAGCATCGAGATTGACAGCACTGTCGGTTCGGGTACGACCGTATCGATCAGGGTTGCCTTGGCAAAGTGACCGCAAAGCGTAATGGTGCCGGTATCATGATGTAACGATTCATTGCACGGAAAACGAGCTACCGGAACTGCTGGTAGCGATTCAAGTCGTTGTGCATCAAGCTGCTAGAGAATCGGAAATAGTAGGCAGCAGGATTGCCATGCAAGGCATCCATAGTCGCCTGTTGTCTCTCGAAACATCAACTCGGTAATGGAGCTTCCCATGTTACATCGCCTCAACACTCTCGTTCGCGGCCTGGCAGTCTGCGCCAGCATATCAGCCTGCGCGCCCGTCGCCGGGGTCGCGGAC
>JALYOO010000383.1 GCA_030856845.1 Gemmatimonadota bacterium | reverse complement strand
CACGCCGATGATCAGTATCAGTGCACTCACACCGACGAGCACGCCACCGATGGCGATCACGCTGATGAGAGACAGCAGCCTCGAGCCACGACGGCTCCTCAGGTATCGCCACGCAATCGACAACTCGAGCTTGTTCATTCTGGACGCATCGTTGGAAAGAGTATGACGTCGCGGACACTGGCCGTCCCCGTGAGATACATGAAGAGCCGGTCAACGCCAATTCCTACACCGCCCATCGGTGGCATTCCGTATTCCATTGCGCGGATGTAATCCTCATCTACCCCGGAGGCTTCGAGATCGCCCGCCGCCTTGAGCGTGGCCTGCGACTCGAGACGACCACGCTGGTCCAGCGGGTCGTTGAGCTCACTGAACGCGTTCGCCATCTCCCTGCCGTTGGCGAACAACTCGAACCGCTCGGTCAACGCGGGGTTCCCCCGTTTTGGTTTCGCCAGCGGTGAGAGCTCCAGCGGATAGTCAACCACGAAGGTCGGATCGACGATCTTCGATTCTACGAGCTGCTGGAAGATCTCGTCCATCACCTTTGGACGGCTCAGCGTTTCCGGCTGTATCACGCCCACGCGGGCGGCGAGCTCTCGCAGCTCCGCGTCGGACGCAGAAAGAATCGGCACGCCGGCAGCGCGCTCGAGCGAGGGTATCCACTCGATCCGTGGAAAGGGCGGCGAGAACCCGGGCACGCTCGCGCCAACTGCGGGAAGCTCCCTCAGCACGGACGCAATCTCCACCAGCAATGTCTCGACTCTCCCCATCATCGTTTCGTAGTCAGCGTACGCTTCGTAGAACTCCAGCATCGTGAATTCAGGATTGTGCGTGCGGTCGATGCCTTCATTGCGGAAGTCATGCCCGATCTCGTATACCCTCTCGAATCCCCCGACGATGAGGCGCTTCAGATAGAGCTCGTCCGCGATGCGCAGGAAAAGCGGCAGATCCAGGGCATTGTGATGCGTCGCGAACGGACGTGCGGTTGCGCCGCCGTATAGCGGCTGAAGAATCGGTGTCTCCACCTCGAGATATCCCAGCCGGTCGAGGAAGGATCGCATCGTCGTGACCATTCGTGAACGGGCCACGAACAGCGCACGCACCTCCGGATTGACGGCGAGATCGGCGTAACGCTGCCGGTAGCGCTGCTCGGGGTCACTGAATCCGGAATGCCTGACCACGTTTCCATCGACGACTTCTTCCTTGCCGAACGGCAACGGCCGCAGCGACTTCGCGAGAAGCTCGAACGACTCGACACGAATGGTGATTTCACCGGTTCGTGTGCGAAACAGCGGGCCGGCTGCCCCGACTATGTCTCCGATGTCGAAGTGATCCAGAACCGCAAACCTCTCATCGCCGAGCTGATCCCTGCGGAAATAGAGCTGTATGCGGGCCGTCGAATCTGTGAGGTGCGCGAAGACGGTTTTTCCATGGGCGCGCCAGGCGACAATCCGCCCTGCGACGGCAACTGCCGCTTCATCATCGGTGCCGAAGCCCATGTCGAGGGCCTGACGCGCCGAATGGCGCCGGTCGTACGAATACGCAAACGGCTCTATGCCGGTCTGTCTCAACGCTTCGAGCTTTTCTCTACGTGCCTTGAGTACGAAGTTGAGATCGTCGGTCACCGGGGAGAGCCGCCGCCGAATCGCTTCAGGTATGCCTGAATGAACGGATCGATGCCACCGTCCATCACCTTCTGTACGTCGGGAATCTTGAGCTCCGTTCTCAAATCGTTGACGATCGTATACGGCTGGAAGACGTAATTGCGTATCTGGCTTCCAAAGCTCACGTCGGCTTTGTTGGCGTCCACCTTCGCCTTTTCCTCCTCGCGGCGCTGCACTTCCGCCTGGTAGAGCTTGTTCTTCAGCATCTGCATCGCCTGCGCCTTGTTCTTGAATTGCGAGCGCTGTGCCTGCGACGCGACCACCGTGTTCGTGGGAATGTGCGTGATGCGGACGGCCGAGCTGGTCTTGTTCACGTGCTGGCCGCCGGCACCGGATGCGCGATAGACGTCCACCCGCAGGTCTTCATCGCGTATCTCGATATTGATCTCTTCGTTGACCACCGGGTAAACGAACACCGACGCGAAGCTGGTATGCCGGCGTGCGGCGGAATCGAATGGAGAGATTCTGACCAGGCGATGTACGCCTGCCTCGGGACGAAGGAATCCATACGCGTACTGACCGCGTATCTCGAGCACGGCGCCCTTGATTCCGGCTTCTTCGCCCTGGCTTTCGTCGAGCAGGTCGATCTCGAACCCTTTGCGTTCCGCCCAGCGAGTATACATCCGCATCAGCATCGACGCCCAGTCCTGTGCTTCAGTACCTCCGGCGCCCGCGCTGATCTCCACCTGCGCATCGCGGTGGTCGTCTTCACCCCGCAGCAGTGTTTTCAGCTCGAATGCGTCCAGCTCTTCCTGTATAGCCGCGACGTCGCGGTCGAGCTCTTCCTCGAGCTCGGCGTCAGGACTGTCGCGCAGCAGCTCGCCCATTTCCTCGGCACTTGTCACGCGAGCGACAAGGCGGTCGTATGGATCGACCCAGCCCTTCAGCGACTTCACTTCGCCAAGCACTTCCTGAGCAGACTCCTGGTTGGCCCAGAAATTCGGCTCCGCCATGCGCGCCTCGAACGTCGTCAGCGCGGAGCGCTTCGCCTCGATGTCAAAGATACCTCCGCACTTCCGCGAGACGTTCAGCCGCCGCCGCCAGAGCCCTTCCTCTTTCTCCGATCTG
>JALYOO010000369.1 GCA_030856845.1 Gemmatimonadota bacterium | reverse complement strand
ATGTTTCTCCTCGCTGGGGGATATGCGTTGCGCACCCGCGGTCGCGCGGATCGCGAACAGGTCTGGGCCGGCATGGCGCGCGAATCTGCGCACCAGCTTGGCACTCCTCTCTCGAGCATGAGCGGGTGGATCGAGTTGCTGCGCGAAGCGGAGGCTGATCCTATGACCACCAGCGCACTCGCCCACATGGACGGAGACCTCGAGAGATTGAAACGGGTAGCCAACAGGTTCGAGCGCATTGGAAGACCGCCCAGGAAGGAAAAGGTCGACCTTGGCGAGCTGGTCGAACGCGTTGCCGCCTATTTTCGCGCCCGAGTCCCGACACTCGCCCAGCGAGTGACGGTCACGTCATCACGCGGCGAAGGTGTGCTCGTCGTCAACGGCGATCCGGTACTCCTCGAGTGGGCAATCGAATCACTGGCGAAGAATGCCATCGACGCGCTTGCCGGTCGCGACGGGCAGGTCGAAATGTCGGCGGCAGCGATGCCCGAGGGCCGGGTGAGAGTGAGGGTTGCCGACAACGGGCCCGGCGTCCCCCGCGAGCTGGGAAAGCGAATCTTCGAGGCAGGGTTCAGCACGAAAGAGCGAGGGTGGGGCATCGGCCTGCCTCTCGCGCGGCGAATCGTGAGAGACAACCACGGAGGCGAGCTCCTTCTCACCCCCTCCGAACGCGGAGCTACCTTCGATATTATCTTGAGTTGATGAATGAAACGCTGGATGCCGCCGGGCAATCCACCCAGCCTGGCGACGCCGAGCCGCTCTCTTCGCTAAATCCCGCGCAACGCGAAGCGGTCCTGCATTACGAAGGACCCATGCTCGTAATCGCCGGGGCAGGCTCGGGAAAAACGCGCGTTCTCACGAGCCGGATCGCGCGGCTGATTCAGCATCACGGCGTCGATCCGTCGCGCATCCTCGCCGTGACTTTCACCAACAAGGCTGCAGGGGAGATGCGCGGGCGCATCGCCAGGCTTGTCCATTCGGATTTGCGTGGCATGTGGTGCGGGACGTTTCACGCCATCGGCGCGAGGCTGCTTCGCTCGCATGCAGCATGTGTCGGCAGGACACCGAGCTTCACGATCTACGATGAGGACGACAGCCTCGGAATCGTCAAGCGCGTGATGGAACGGGTTGGCGTTTCCCCTCGGCAATGGACGCCCAAATCCATCGTGGCGATCATCTCCGACGCCAAGAACGCACTGATCACTCCGGCGGAGTTTGCACAGGTTGCGATGGATCCGCTGTCGAGAGCAGCATCCTCTGTCTTCTCGGAGCTGGAAGGTGCGTTGCGCGCGGCAAACGCGGCGACCTTCGACGATCTCCTCGTGCTCCCGGTGCGCGTGCTGCAGGAGAATCCCGAAGTGCTTCACCGCTACCAGCAGAAATTTCGGTTTCTGCTGGTGGATGAATACCAGGACACGAACCGGGCTCAATTCCGCTTCATCAAGCTGCTTGGGTCGGGCCACGGCAATGTCTCGGTCGTGGGAGACGACGATCAGTCCATCTACGGTTGGCGGGGAGCCGACATCCGCAACATTCTCGATTTCGAGAAAGAGTTCGCGTCGGCCAGGGTCGTGCGGCTGGAAGAGAACTATCGGTCGACTCCCGGAATCCTCGAGGTCGCCAACGCCGCCATCAGCGCCAATATCGGAAGGCGTGGCAAGACGCTGCGCCCGACGCGGCCGCACGGCGAGGAAGTCACCCTCGTCGCAACGCTCGACGAGCGCGACGAAGCCGGGTTCGTTGTCGACGAGATACGCTCGCGACAATCGCTCGAGAAGCGGCCACTGCGCGATTTCGCGGTTCTCTATCGAACCAACTCGCAAAGCCGCGCGATCGAGGACAACCTTCGCAAGAGCGTCATCCCCTACCGTCTCGTCGGCGCCGTCAGATTCTACGACCGGCGCGAGATACGCGACCTGATGAGCTACCTGAAGCTGATCGCGAACCCCGCGGACGATGAAGCGTTCCGGCGGGCGGTGAGCGTGCCGCGGCGAAAGCTGGGTGAGACGACCATCGAGTCTCTCGCGCAGGCCGCTCGTAAAGCTGGAGTGCCGATGCTCGAGGCCGCGATGCGACCCGACATCCTCGGCGACATTCGACAGGGCGCGCGCACAGGTCTCGAGCAGTTCGGCGCGTTGATTGGCCGGCTCCAGTCCGCTGCACGAGAGTCGAGCGTTGACGAGTTGCTGAGGGAGCTGATCGACGCTATTCGCTACGCCGATTATCTCCAGGCGGATTCGCCGGAGACTGCACGCGACCGGATCGACAACGTTGCCGCACTGATTGACGGTGCGACAGAGACGGTGGTCGAGGACGGCGGAGAGGTGGGCCTCACGCCACTCGATCATTTTTTACAGCGTGCGATGCTCGTGGCGGGGGTCGATGCCCTCGACCCCAATGCCGACGGCGTGACCCTGATGACGCTTCACAACGCGAAAGGCCTGGAGTTTCCCATAGTGTTCATCACCGGGCTCGAAGACGGTCTCTTCCCGCTGTCTCAGGCATTCGATGATCCCGAAAAGCTGGAGGAAGAACGCCGTCTTTTTTACGTCGGTATCACTCGTGCCGAGCGGAAGCTGTTCATCTCTTTTGCGGAGACGAGGCGGCGTAACGGCGAGATGTCACAGTCAGTGAAGTCGCGATTTCTGAAAGACATTCCGGAAGGGATGCTGGAAAACCGGAAGACTATGAAGCTTCGAACCACTGGACGGACGTCGATGCGCGATCCGTCCTATCGAAACTCAGGGTACGCTGCGCAGGATGCATGGAAAGGCGGACCGCCGCGGCGGCAGCACGAGGTTCCAGCGTGGCGCGGCGCTTCCATTCCGGTCGAAGCATCTGAGACGCAATCGGCCTACTCGCCCGGAGAACGGATCAGTCACAAGCTGTTCGGAGGAGGCTGCATCACCGAAGTCTCCGGTGTCGGCCGCGACGTAAAAGCTGTCATCGACTTCGACGATGCGAACGTCGGGCGAAAAACGATCAAGCTCGCCTATACCACTCTCGAGAGACCGCATTCCTGATGGCTGTGAGCCATGATGACGTCCGGCATATCGCCGAGCTCGCAAGGATAGCCGTTCCCGCCGAGCGTCTCGATCCACTGATGCACGAGCTGAACGGCATTCTCGCTCACATGGAGGCGCTGGAGCAGGTCGACACTCGAGAAGTGGAGCGCGCCGCGGAGAACACCGGTGCGGGAGGAGTTGAATCCACACCGATGCGCTCTGATTCGAGCGGGCCGCTGCCGCTGCTCGCTCCGCGCGCATCGTTTGCACCGGCGATGAAGGACGGTTTTTTCCTCGTGCCGCGACTTGCGACGCACGACGATTCGGGAGATCGCTCTCCTTGACTGCCACTGCCTACCGGGAGCTGAGCGCCCTGGCTCTCGCATCGCGTATCAGCGCCGGAGACATGCCGGCGATCGATGCCGTGAAGGCGAGCTTCGAGCAGGCACGCGAAGCGGGTGCATCGGCCGACAAATTGAATCTGATTCTGTGGAGCGACGAAGACCTCGCTCGACGCGACGCCGAGAAGCTGGCCGAAAGCATGACGGTCGCAGGATCGGGTGGCCGACTCGCTGGTGTACCCGTCGCCGTCAAGGACAACATCGCCACTCTCGGGCTTCCGACAACGTGCGCGTCTAGGATTCTCGCCGGCTACGTGAGTCCGTTCGAGGCGACAGCGGTGACACGGCTTCGGCACGAAGGAGCGATCGTCGTCGCGAAGACCAACATGGACGAGTTCGCGATGGGTTCGTCGAACGAGAACAGCGCTCACGGACCGGCGAGAAATCCCCACGATCTGCGCCGCGTTCCCGGCGGCTCCTCGGGCGGTTCCGCCGCCGCCGTCGCCGCCGGCATCGTTCCGTTGGCTCTCGGCTCGGAGACCGGCGGGTCCGTCAGGCAGCCGGCAGCATTTTGTGGCGTCGTTGGGGTAAAGCCGAGCTATGGTCGCGTGAGCCGTTATGGCCTCGTGGCATTCGCGTCGTCACTCGATCAAATCGGGCCGCTGGCGCGAAACGTCGATGACGCGGCGATGGCGATGGAGATCATCTCCGGCGTCGATCCGAAAGACTCGACGAGCGCCTATCAGCCGGTTCCCGCATACCGCGAGCAGTTCATCTCGCTCGCAACTGCCTTGCCGTTGCAGGGCGTCACGATCGGCGTGCCGCTGGAATACTTTCCCGACACGCTGGATGCGGGAATTCGCACGCTTTGCGAGCGGTCGTTCGATTTACTTCGCTCACTCGGTGCGAAAGTAGTGGACGTCTCTCTTCCGCACACTCCGCTCGCGGTTCCCGTGTATTACATACTCGCGCCTGCCGAGGCGTCTTCCAACCTCGCGCGGTTCGACGGCGTGCGCTACGGCGCACGGGCGGGCGGTGATCAGGGGTTGCGCGGCATGTACGGCGCGACGCGATCCGCTGGTTTTGGTCCCGAGGTGACGCGCCGCATCCTGCTCGGGACATACGTTCTGTCAGCGGGATACTACGATGCCTACTACCGGAAGGCGCAGGCTGTTCGCTCACTCATCACAGCGGACTTCACGACCGTTTTCGATAATGGCATCGACGCGCTGTTCACTCCTACCACACCGACGACCGCGTTTTTGATCGGTGCAGTGACGGATCCTTACGAGATGTATCTCAGCGACATCTTCACCGTGCCGGCGAACCTCGCGGGAGTTCCGGCGATCTCCATTCCGATCGGGCGCGATGTCTTGTTGCCTGTTGGCGGGCAGATCATTGCGGCGCGTTTCGACGAGGCGATGATGTTCCGTGTTGCATATGCACTCGAGGCGGCTCTCGGCGGAGCTGCTCACCAGTGAGCGCGACTCCGTACGAGATGGTGATTGGTCTCGAAGTGCATGTCCAGCTGAAGACGCGAAGCAAGGCGTTCTGCGGATGCTCGGCGGATTTTGGCGCGGCGCCGAACGTCAACACCTGCCCAATCTGTCTCGCGCTGCCGGGCGCGCTGCCTGTGCTGAACGAGCACGCGGTGGAGCTCGCTTCGCGCGCTGCGCTCGCGCTTGGGTGCATGCTCAACCCGGTGTCGGTGTTCGCCCGAAAAAACTACTTCTACCCGGACCTCCCAAAGGGATATCAGATCTCGCAGTTCGATCGGCCACTGGCGACAGGCGGCAAGCTCGTAATCGATGCGGGTGAGGGAGAGAGGGAGATTCGAATCACCCGTGTGCACATGGAAGAGGACGCGGGGAAATCCCTTCACGACAGGTATCCAGGTGTAACGGCTATCGATCTCAACCGTTCTGGAGTGCCGCTGATCGAGATCGTCTCGGAGCCGGACATGAAGACATCGCGCGAAGCGGGTGCATACCTCCGGACTTTGCGGCAGATACTGAACTACCTGGGTGTGAGCGACGTCAGCATGGAAGAGGGAAGCCTGCGCGTGGATGCGAACGTCAGCGCGCGCCTCGTCGGCGAACAAGAGCTGGGAACGAAGACCGAGGTCAAGAACATGAATTCGTTCTCGGGTGTCGAGCGCGCGCTGGACTTCGAGTACGCCCGCCAGTGCGGAATACTGTCACGTGGAGAGAGCGTGATACAGCAGACACTTCTCTGGGACGCGGCGAAAGGCGAAGCGCGAGTCAGTCGCACAAAGGAAGGCAGTCACGACTACCGGTATTTTCCCGAGCCGGACCTGGCGCCACTGGTACTCGATCCCAATTGGATAGCGGAGATCAAGGCGTCGCTCCCCGAGCTGCCATCCGCACGAAAGAAACGCTTCGTTACGGATTACGGAGTCTCCACCGAAGAGATCGAGCAGCTGACGGTGAATCCCGTGATGTCGGAGTATTACGAGAGCGTAGCGCGCGAAGCGGAGGACCCGAAGGCTGCCGCCAACTGGGTGATGGGAGAGGTGCAGGCGTCACTAAACGCCTCGGGTAAGGACATCGACAGTTTCGGCGTCCGGCCGGCGGACCTTGGCCAGCTGATAAGAATGATTCGTGACGGTCTCGTTAGTCATGCCGCTGCAAAGCGAGTGTTCGCGTTGATGGTCGAAAGCGGCAAGCCACCAGCGCAGATCGCGCACGACGAAGCGCTGCTGCTGGTAGGAGACGAATCGTCGCTCAGCGGATGGGTCGACGAAGTTCTGGCCGAGCATCCTGAGGAAGCGAAGCGCTATCTCGGCGGAGAGCGAAAGCTTCAGGGTGTGCTGGTGGGTTTCGTGATGCGGAAGTCAGCCGGCAAGGCCGATCCGAAACGCGTCAATCAGTTGTTGATGTCGCGGGCGGGAGCGGGGTAGAGCGGCAGTATCATTCTGGCCGAATAGTCCAGCGCTGAGCGCGGCATTCCGAAGTTCGTACGAGCGCTGTCAGCGACGAGCAGGTCACTACCAACGCGGAGAGCGGCGCGCCGGACGCGCTTTGCTTCCCGCAGCGCGTTGGTTCCGGCGGGGTCGAGCGCGTACGCTTCGGCGCTGTCGAAACGGTTCAGCAGATCGATGATGAAGTTGAACGAGCGCGTCATGTAACCGCTCACTTCGTCCTCGGTCAGGTCCCAGCGGCTTTTCTCGGACACCATCTGAAAGATTCGCTGCCAGGACTCCGTATCGGTGACGTAAACCATCCCCCGGAAAATGCGGCGATTGGTCGGAGTGCTGAAAATCGTTGGACTGAGAATGCGGTCCAGGTGACCATCCGATGCGGAGTGGTCGAGGAGGATGATCTCCCGCGCCCGGCGGCTGAAACGTTCGCCGACGTGCGTGTCGATGCGGCTTTCCCAGTAGCTATGGCCAAGCGCGGCGGTGGTGGACGTAACCGCGAGCTGGTGTGGAACGAAGTAGTTGTGTGCTACCGTGTCGGCGGCGAGGTGAGCCAGGTATCCGAGTCCGAAAGCGCGCATCGGCTCGGGCCTGGCCTTATCGTAGATCTCGAATCCGATGTTCCACGAGTGGCAGTGCCGTCCGGCGGCCGCGTACTTCTTTGCGATGCTCGTGTCCGCCGCAATGCTGCCGTAGAGGAAATCGTACGGAAACGCCGCGATTATCTCTGCCACCGATGCCGGGAGCAGGGTCAGCGACCGCATGATCGCCTCTCCGAGGAAAATGTGCGTTCCCGGAGTCCACGCGTGCGCTGTAGCGGGCGTCGCGGCGATGACAAGCACCGCGACAGCCACAATGCAGAGAAAAACAGGGGGCTGTCTCATCGACAGCCGGGGTGCGTAGTCTAGATCCCGATCCGTTTGCGCTGGCGCCGTACGGCTTTGCGCAGATCGGTGACTTCAGCGCGGACGACGTCGTTGATCGCCTCTCGCGCGCTGTCGACATACTCCCTCACGGAGTCAGCGATGTCGTCCATTGGAATCGATTCGGCGAGCTCCTCGCTTCGGGCTCTGGCAGCGCGGTAGCCTCCAACGGTCTTGTCGCCTGCCCAGCGGGCGCCGTCGACGCCCCGTTCCCCTGCCCAGCGCGCACCAGGCGCCGCTCTCGCGCCGGCCCAGCGTGCTCCTTCCATTCCGGCGAGAGCAGCCACCCTCGCACCGCGACCGGTTGCTGAAAGAATGGGTGCGATCGGTCTCCGGCCGCCCGGGCCGGCACGAAACATCAGCGTTATGACGGCACCAACTGCTGCGCCAATGAGAGCCGCGGTGAGCATATCGAACTGCTGCTCACGCTCATCCGGCGAAGTCGTCTCTGGGCTTGACGCGCGGGCGCGGCTTCTCCCACTCGGCGCCGTTTTCGATGTATCTGCCATCTATTGGTTCCTCCTCTTCGAATGCCTCGTGAATTCCCGTGCGAACCCCGTGCAGCGTAGACGCCGTCGACACGAACGCTGACTCGGCCTCTTCCTGCACGACGGCGAGCAGCGCGTTGAGCTCCTTGATCCGCTCCTCGGCGGCGGCGACGGAAGCGACGAGCTTCTGATTCGCCATTGCGACCGTCTGACTCACCTGCTGGATGTCCACCCGCACCGATGTCGAGATGTAGTCGACGTTGTCGGCGATGGTACTGGCGTGGCGCATCAGCGGATTGATGTCGCCGTAAATCCGGTCAAGCATGTCGCTGACCTTGGCGTAGCTTTTCCTGAAATTCCAGGCGGCCGGAACCAGCGCCACCGCGAGAACCAGCAACGCCACCGAAGCGAGACCGCTGGCCCAAGTCGTAACCTGCTGGAACCAGCTTGCTTCAGTCTCGACCTGCTTGGTGATGATCGTGTCGGGAAACGTCACGGCTGCCTGAAGCAGCCAGTCGGCTCCCGTGGTCAGCCATGCCGTCATGCGCGCGTTGTGTGCAAGGGTAGGGCCAATGGTGTGTCGCTGTATGCCGAACGGTACAAAGAGTGCTACGCTCAATATATTTTCGCAACCACGCCGCCATGACCGTGAAGCAGCGCCGTTCGTCGTCCCTTACGCCCCCGCATCACCGATGAGAGAAATCCCCGCTGTTCAATACGTGGTCGAGGGCGGAAAAACCCTCCACGGTACGATTCGGCCGTCCGGCAACAAGAACGCTGCGCTTCCAATAGTTGCGGCTGCGCTGCTGTCGGAGAACACGGTGCATCTCGAGAATGTCCCGCACATCCGTGATATCGAGACACTGATGGAGCTGATCCGCTCAGTGGGCGCGAGCATCGAATGGACGGGAGACAACTCTCTCAAGATCGAGGCTAAGTCGGTCATCGCGCGGGATCTCGACGCCGAGCTTTGCGCGAAGATAAGGGCGTCGATACTTCTTGCCGCGCCACTGCTGGCGCGGTGTGGTGAAGTGATACTGCCACCGCCGGGCGGGGATGTCATCGGACGCCGCAGGCTCGATACGCATTTCCTCGCGCTCGAGCAGCTCGGCGCAACGGTGTCGTTCGAGAAGAGTCTGCTGCGGCTGCAGGTGAAGGGGTTCAAAGGTGCTGACGTGTTTCTAGATGAGCCAAGCGTGACCGCCACCGAGAATGCGCTCGTCGCGGCCTGCGCTGCTCAGGGGAAAACGATCCTCCGCAACTGCGCCAGTGAGCCCCATGTGCAGGACCTCGCGCAATTCCTCCGCGCACTCGGCGCGCAGATAGACGGCGTCGGCACAAACTGCGTCACCATTCACGGCGGACGCCCTCTGGGAAATTCCCCGGTCACGCATACCATCGGACCCGATCACATCGAAGTAGGCTCGTTCATCGGTCTAGCCGCTGTTACGCACTCCGAGCTGCGCATTGAACAGGCGGGAATCGAGCATCTGCGCTCCACGCGAATGGGGTTTGCACGGCTCGGGATAGTCTGCGAGGAAGACGGTGACGACCTGATCGTTCCGGCGAAGCAGACTCTCAAGATTCAGGCGGATCTGGGCGACCACGTGCCGAAACTCGAAGACCAGCCGTGGCCTGCATTTCCGGCCGATACGATGTCCATTGCGATCGTCACCGCGACGCAGTGCGAAGGGCTGATCATGATGCACGAGAAGATGTTCGAGTCGCGGCTGTTCTTCGTCGACAAGCTGATCGCCATGGGTGCCAAAATCGTTCTCTGCGATCCGCACCGTGCGCTCGTGGCGGGACCCTCTCGATTGCGCGGGGCCACACTCGATTCTCCCGACATCCGTGCTGGCATGGCTCTCCTGATCGCCGCTCTTTGCGCCGAAGGCAGGAGCATCATCAATAACGTCGGACAGATCGAGCGCGGCTACGAGCGAATCGATCACCGGCTGAGAGAGCTGGGTGCGTCAGTGGATCGTGTCGGCGACCGGAGAAAGTGAGCGAGGCGACTGCTCCGACGGCGGAGGCCATCCCGCGGGAAGAGATTGGCGAGTTTTCCGGTTTTGGAGTGCGCGCGTTCACCACCACCCGCGATGCCGGCACGTTCAGTCTTGGAGGTACCGACCCCTGCGGCGAGGTGCTGTCGCGGTGGACCGCGCTACAGGATGAGCTTTCGTTTCAGGCGCGCCGGACGGTCATCGGACGCCAGGTGCATGGGTCGACGGTCATCACACACCGGGGAGGATGGGAAGGGCTTCTCCGGACGGGTAAAGCCGACGGCCACCTCGCGGCCGAGAAAGGAATTGCACTGGCCGTTTCGATCGCTGATTGCGTGCCGGTATTCTTCGCTCATCCGACGGGAGTTGTAGGCATCCTTCACTCCGGCTGGCGCGGCACCGTGGCGAAGATCATCGAGTCCGGCATCCAGGCATTCGTGCGACTTGGCCTTGCCCCGGACGAGCTGAGCATGCACCTCGGCCCCGCGATCTGCGGTCGATGCTATGAGGTGAGCGCCGACGTGCGCGCCCAGCTCACTGGCCAGCCCGTCAATCGTGCTGGTAACGTCGATCTCCGCTCTCTTATTGCCGAACACGCGACGGATACGGGAGTGCTGAACGTCACTGTGAGCCCATGGTGTACCCGCTGTGATAACGACCGTTTCTTCTCCCACCGGGCGGGCGATGCGGGCCGGCAGGTGGCCGTTATAGTTGCCGGGATAGCGTAGTCGGTAACCGTTGTGCCCGAATGACACCGATGTGCGGTAGTGGGTCAGTTTTGAATGCACAACAAAACGGATTAGGCTTCGTCGGCGTCGAACAGCCCTTTGGGTTCGGCGACCTTCCATGAGGCTCGTGGCGCTTGTTTGTACGTTCGGTTGATTCCCGCCGTTCGCGGGTAGTCAATCGTTTTCCCTCTAACAGCTCTGCCACGGTCAAGAGCTGTAACCATGGATGCTCGCCCCAAGGGGACTCATAGAAACCTTGTCCAGCGGCCCATGATCGCATTTGCTGCGTCGGCTTATCGAAGCCGATAAGAACACCAATATCCGCGTTCTCCGATGCGATCACCCCTGCAAGATCGCGCACGTAGTTCCCGTGCAGCTTTCCCGATTTCACGGATATGACGACCTGCCGGTCACGCCCTGAGCCCTCACGAAAATAGAGTCTGCCGTCAACACCTCGGTCAGCTCCTTTCTGATTGCTTACTCCTTCGTGCGCCCACAAGTCCAAGCGCCCACGCCTGAAACTGATAAGTGCCACCCTCACGCCAGCCTCGATTGCTGCTACGCTACCACTATTGACGGACTTACGGACCCAGTCACCGGCAATAATGAGATTCCTCACTCCGGAACCGGCAGCATCGAGGTGATGCCCATCGGGGAGTGCCTCGCAATAGTTGATGAGACCGCGCAGCGCTCATGCCGAACGGCAGGCGAAAGAATGGGGCTCCGCAATGAGACGGCCCACAATCGCGGAACGGCGAAGCGGACGGAACGCCGCGGAGGCCGTGCTTCGTCGCGGTACCC
>JALYOO010000339.1 GCA_030856845.1 Gemmatimonadota bacterium | reverse complement strand
CTCCACCAGTCCCCTGCAATGCTTCGGCGAACTGGTGCGCGGTCGAGAATCGATCCGCCGGGAGTTTCTCCAGCGCGTGCTGAACCGCGAACTCAATGTGTTCGGGAATTGCATTCCGCGTGACGCGCATCGGGCGCGGCTTCTCCGTGAGCATTCGCGCAATGATCGCCTGCGAAGTGCTGCCGGTGTGCGGCGGCTCTCCGGTGAGCATTTCGTACGCCACAGCGCCCAGTGAGTAGATGTCGGCGCGGCCGTCGATGACGCGATCGCCCGTCGCCTGCTCGGGACTCATGTACTGAGGCGTGCCGAGCGACAGGCCGGTTTGCGTGATGCGATTTCCGCCGGCGTTCTTTACCGCCAGCGCGATTCCAAAATCGGCGATCACTGGTTGCCCGGCCTGGAGAAGAATATTCTCCGGCTTGAGATCGCGATGAATCACTCCGTGCGAATGCGCGTAATCAAGCGCGTTTGCGATTGCAACGGTCATGCGAACGGCTTCGTCGACTGGGAGTTGTCGTTCGCGGTCGAGCCGGCCGCGAAGAGTTTCTCCATCGACGAACGGCATGACGTAGTACAGCAATCCCTCTGCGGCTCCGGAATCGAAGAGCGGCAGCAGGTTCGGGTGCTGAAGATTTGCAGTGACTCTTATCTCGGCGAGGAATCGTTCGGCGCCGAGTACTGCGCCTAGTTCCGGGTTGAGGAGCTTGAGTGCGACGGGGCGGTCGTGACGGAGATCCTGGGCGAGATAGACCGTCGCCATTCCACCGGCGCCAATTTCGCGCTTGATGTCGTATCGGTCGGCGAGCGATTCCTTCAACTGCAGGGGCGCGTCCATTGGTCCTCGCTATGAGAGAATCGTCGGCACAATATCGCGATACTCCCGGGAACCGGCTAGTTATCCACCTCGAGATGAGGCCCGGGCGCGATGCCAGGGACGATCCGCGCCAGCAATGCGCCCTGATCGATGTCTTTCTTGGTACGATTTTCGCTTTCTCGCGACCCGCCATTTCAACGCCTTAGCATGTCAGGGTTGAGCATCTCGGCGTTGAGCATCTCAGCGTTGAGCCGCTTGCGCGACGAGCAAGACGGGAGAGCTTCTAGCTTGATTGTCTATTTAGATATGGCTAGTATGGCTACATGAAATCAGTATCTGTGTCCATTGCAAAGAACACCCTGAGCGCACTACTCAGAAAAGTCACTGGGGGAACCACGATCACGATCACTGATCGCGGGACGCCCGTAGCGCGGCTGGTGCCACCTGCGGCACAGGTTCGGGGAATCTCCCCGCAATTCCACGAACTCGCTGAGCGGGGGTTAGTGAAGCTGCCGGAGCGCGAACCCAGGACAAACTGGGACGAGGACCTGCCGGCGCCGCCTCGTCTTGACAAAGGAGTGTCCGCTGTCAAGGCACTGCTCGAGGAGCGCCGGACCGCTCGGTGAGATACTGGGACTCCTCGGCCATTATTCCGTTGCTGGTCGCGGAGAGTGCGTCTCTCCGCGTGCGCGAAATTCACGTTGCCGACCCGGCTATTGCCACATGGTGGGGCACTCCCATCGAGTGCGTGTCGGCGCTTGCGCGACTCGAACGCGACGGCGTCCTGACGCTCGCAGGACTCGGCGGCTCGATCACCCGTATCCGTCACGCGATCGCGTCGTGGACGGAGGTCCTGCCCTCGGTTGACGTGCGCGATCAGGCAATCCGATTGCTCCGAGTTCACAAGCTTCGTGCCGCAGACGCGATCCAACTCGCCGCAGCGATCGTCGCCGCAGACTTCCAGCCTGGCAGCCTCGAGTTTGTCACGCTCGACAGGAACCAGGGAACCGCGGCGGACAAAGAAGGATTTCGCGTGATCGGCTAGAAGAGCCAGGCTTCTCATCACGAGCGTTGGTGCCACGTTAACGCGATTCGTTGCTGCGACATTTACGGTGAGAGGCGAGCCTTGCATATGCGACACTAGTGCCTCGAAGCCGCAATCCGCTGTTCCATCTCGACTCGCCAGTTGGGCACCACGACAAGCTGGAAGTCATTGCCGTTGGAGACGAGTCCAAGAAAACGGCCATCGGGGCCGAGATCGGTCGACCGGAAAATAGCACCGCTAACCACTCGGCCCATATCGCGGATCACTGTATCGCGCGAGACGACACGGAGGTTTGGAGAGGTGGCCAGTCTCGCCGCGATTTCTGACGTCCCCGTCCTGTAGAAAACGGTTTTTCCATCTTTCGACCAGATACCTTCTTCGCCGCCGCCGCTCGATATCTGGACCCGGAACGTCGGGTCGGGATACGTGCGAACGTAGACTTCGCTCGCCCCCGACTCGTCCGAGGTGACCACGATCCAGCGACCATCCGGAGATATCTGCGGTTGGGTCGTGCTGTTCACCGAGCTGCCCAGAAAAGGTTTCCCCCCACCAAGTGAATCGAGGTTGAGCCTGTAGAGCTGATATTGGCTCCCTATATAGGTGACGTAGACAACAGATTTTTGATCCGGCGCCAGAGAGAGCCCTCTTGAGCGACCGCGTAGATCTGCGATTTTGCGTGCGACCGTGCCACCATCTGCCGGATGTGAATAAAGCACGGTTCTGGATTTCTCGTCGATGTCGACATAAAGAACGCTCTTCCCGTCGCGCGACCATTCCGGAGCCGTCGTGACTGAAACGTTTGTCAGCGGCACAAACGTCTTCGTGCCAAGGTCATAAATCGATATTCCCTGCCTGTCATTGTCGCGCACGGTGACAGCGACACGTTGACCGTCTGGGGAAATGCGTGGAAAGCCGTAGACTTTCAATTCACTGCTTACAGGAGTGTTCAACCCGTTCGGCCCTATCCACGCCAGCGCGCTCGTCTGGCCGCCCCTGTCGGATACGAGCGCGCCACCCGGCGAAACGAAGATTCCGAAATTACCGTTGTTGGCGCCCGAGACCGTCACCTGGTCGAGCACGGGGATTGGTTTCCACTCTGCGTGACGGT
>JALYOO010000327.1 GCA_030856845.1 Gemmatimonadota bacterium | reverse complement strand
GAACACGCTGGAACCGTAATGCACGACGTGACTCATCACGTGGATGGTCGCGTCCTCCCAGTTCACGAATTGTCCGTCCCGCCAGATTCTGTGGTGGTTGTCGGCGCGGGCCATCATTTCCCTGTCAGGCGTTGATGCAAAGCTATCGGCTGACCATGCCTCATCGCTACTCAGTCAGCGCTCGAGTACGAGGTCGCCCTCGTTCAGCAAAAACATTGGGGAAAGGAGCCCGGTGAGACCGGAGAGAAAAAAATAAAAGTGGTAACCCTCGCCGGTCTCATCGGTCTCATCGCCCCTTAAACGGCAGTCGCCACAAACGAGTCATGCCGCAGACGTACCGAGCCGTTCAATCAGGGAAACGGGGGCGAGCAGAGGGACGCATCGAGTCCAACCGTGTACGACCGCGACCGGAATCGGGCTTCGGAGCCGAGAGACGAGGAGTCGGAGCTGCCCCCGGTATGACGCGCGTTCCAGTGGTCGACGGCGGTGGCTGAGCTGTATACGGCGCCGAGTATGGACTCGCAGGGTCGGCGCCGAGTGTGTCGCCATAGCCCGGTGCTGCATAGTACCCGACGTGCTGATCGCACTCGCGAGCGGGCTCCGTACCCGGAACGTAAAACTCCGACCTGATGAATTCCCGCGGACAATACGCTGTCTGAAGAAGCCCGGTACTGACGTCGATCTCACGCATGATCAGCGACACCGGACGGGGCCAATCTGGGGGCGCGGGCTTTCGGCGATACACTTCCGACATGAATGCCGTCCATGCGGGAGCGGCGAGCCGGCCACCCTGCGCATCCCCCATGATCTTTCGCGGCCGGTCGAAACCGATCCACACGCCGGCTACCAGGTCCGCGGTGTAGCCGATGAACCAGACGTCGGTTCCATCGTTCGTCGTGCCTGTCTTTCCTCCGGCAGGAACGCGAAAGCCCGCCCCCCACACGCTTCCCGAAGCAGTGCCTCGCCTCACGACATCCTTCATCATGTCGACCATTATCCACGCTTCTTCGGGCGACAGCACTTGCGTGCGTGTCGGCGTTTGCTGCCACAATACCTCCTGTCGCGCATTCTCCACGCGCACGATCGCGTTCGACGCGGCGCGGATGCCCTGGTTGGCGAATGGGCCGTACGCGGAGATCATCTCGAGAGGATACACATCCGCCGACCCGATGAAGATCGACGGATACGGCGGAATGGGCGTGGTGATCCCGAAGTTGCGCGCTTCGTTGATGATTGTCTGCTCGCCCAGCTCCATTCCCGTACGAATGGCGACGAGATTCCGGGAATCGTAGAGCCCGTGCCGCATTGTCATCGGGCCGAGAAAGCGGCCATCGTAGTTTTTAGGCGTCCAGTCCTTGCCGCCACCCTGCGGAACGCTCAGCGGTGAATCGGCAACCATGTACGACGGCGCACGGCCGTTTTGAACGGCCGCCGCGTATACGATCGGCTTGAACGCGGACCCAGGCTGCCTCAGCGCCTGCGTTGCACGATTGAACTTCGAATCGTAGAAGTCGCGGCCGCCCACCATTGCCCGCACCGCTCCATTGCGGGGATCGAGCGCCACGAACGCACCCTGCAGGTAGGGAGAGTTGGTCCCCATCCCGCCATCGGCGATGCTGCGTGCGATATACCGCTCATAACTCTCGCCGGCGAAGCTGCCGAACCTTCCGCCTTCGATGCGTTTGAGCTGGCGCTCGAGCGCCCGCTCGGCGGCAAGCTGCATGTCGAGATCGAGCGTTGTGTAAACCTTGAGGCCCTGTTCGTACAGCTGACGCCCGAACTGCTGATCGAGCTGCTGCCGCACCCACTCCACGAAGTAGGGAGCGGTGTCGCCGGCATCGGTCTTGTTGGCGAGCTGTAGCGGGAATGCGCGCGCGCCGCGGGCTTCCGCATCGCTCAGGGCGCCATTGCGCCGCATCAGCTCGATCACCAGGTTGCGGCGCTCGACAGCGCGCGCCGGGTGCTTGCGGGGATTGTAGCGCTCCGGTGCTTTCGGCAGGGCGGCCAGTGTCGCGGCCTCCGCGACATTCAGATTGCGAACGGACTTTCCGAAATAGCGCTGAGAGGCAGTCTCCACTCCGTGCGCCCCGTTGCCGAGCGAGATCTGATTGAGATAGAGCTCGAGGATCTTTTCCTTGTCGTATTTCGCCTCGATGTCGCGCGCGACCTTTGCTTCCTTGATCTTGCGAACGAGCGTCTTCTCGCGGGAAATGCGCTCCGGAAAAACATTTCGCGCCAGCTGCATCGTGATCGTCGAGAAACCCTGATCCCAGCTGCGGGACACCACGTCGCGTACCAGCGCGCCCACTACCCGGCGCCAGTCAATGCCGGCGTGGGAATAGAATCGCTTGTCTTCCGTTATGACGAAGGCCTGCTTCACGACTTCAGGAATTTCGTCCAGCTTGATCAGCGTCCTGCGCTCGAGCCCGAGCTCGGCGAGGAATCTTCCGTCCGCGGCGTAAATCTTCGACGTCTGTCGCGGAGTGTATTCGCCGAGCGCCTCGACGGGCGGGCACTGGCCGCCGCGGCACACCAGGGCCCACGATCCGTAGCCGAGTCCGAGCGCGAACGCCGTTCCAAACGTAATCGTGAGAAGAAGCGACCGAACCAGTGTCGGGTGGCGCTTGCGAAAGGTTCGTTTCGTCGTGGCCATGGAGGCTATAAGGTAATGTCAGGCGCGTGACAGCACCGCAGTGCGCTTCTATCTTGGGGCATGACGCACCTGAACGTACTGAACGAGATCGAATGGCGCGGTTTGCTTCATCAGCGCACCGATGGTCTGCCGGCGGCGCTGGCGCGCGGGCAGATCTCGGCGTACTGCGGATTCGATCCAACCGCGTCGAGTCTTCACGTCGGCAGCCTGCTGCCCGTGATGGTACTGATGCATCTCCAGCGCGGGGGGCACCGGCCTTTCGTCGTGGTGGGCGGGGGGACCGGCCTGATCGGAGACCCGAGCGGCAAGAGCGCCGAGCGGCAGCTCAACACACCCGAGGTCGTCGAAGAAAACAGCCGCGGCCTGAGAAAGCAGCTGGAGAGCTTCCTCGATTTCGAAGGGCCGAGCGCAGCGCAGATGCGCAACAATGCGGACTGGCTCCGGCCCCTTGGCGCGATCGACTTCATGCGCGATGTCGGCAAGCACTTCACCGTGAATTACATGATGGCCAAGGAGTCCGTGCAGATGCGCCTGGAGTCCGGGATATCGTACACCGAATTCTCGTACATGCTTCTCCAGGCGTACGATTACCGCGAGCTGTTCCTGCACGATGGAGTGACGCTTCAGATCGGTGGAAGTGACCAGTGGGGAAATATCACGGCCGGGCTGGAGCTGATCCGCAGAACGGAAGGCGGAGAAGTGCACGCGCTGACTTTTCCGCTGATGACGACGTCGGCCGGCACGAAATTCGGCAAAACCGAGTCAGGAAGCGTCTGGCTCGACCCCGAGCGTACGTCGCCTTACCGGTTCTACCAGTTCTGGGTCAATGCGGATGACGGCGACGTCGGAAAGTATCTGCGATTCTTTACGCTCCTGTCGCGCGACGAAATCGAATCACTGGAGAGTGAGGCATTGCAGCGTCCCGAAGCACGAAAGGCGCAGCAGGCACTCGCGCGGGAGGTTACCGCGCGGGTGCACGGAGTGGATGCTGCGCGCGTGGCGGAAGATGTATCGCGCCTGCTGTTCGCCAGGGGCGATCCAGCCGCACTGTCGCCCAATACGCTCGAGGCGCTGAGCCGCGAAGTGCCGTTCGTGGAAGTGGCGGAAATGGGAAGCGCGGTGGATGCGCTGGTGGAGCTAAAGCTCGCGGCGTCTAGAGGCGCTGCGAGACGACTCATCGAGCAGGGCGGTGTCACAGTCAACGGGCGGCGCGTCGCGTCGGTTTCGGATCCGGTCGGAGATCCGCTGGCGTCCGCTTATTTCCTGATTCGCAAGGGCGCGCGCGATTACGGACTGATAAGAGTCAAGTCTGAATAGCGCCGCACCGCATTTAGACACAGAGACATGCGCAATGCCAGCCGTTGACTCAACCCGCTCCGGCTATTCTGTATATCCGGCCGCCTTGCGTCACAATGTACATCTCGCCCGTGGCATCCTCGGCGAACGAGGTGACATTTCCTATCTCGTCTGATGTGTTCCACTGGCGGCGATCAGCCGCTGCTCCATTCTGGTAGCGAAAGCTGCGCAGCCACCCCGCGCAGTAGTCAGAGTAGAAGTAGTGTCCCCGAATCGCAGCTATTCGTGCGCCGCGATACACTAGGCCCCCCGTGACGGAGCAGGCGCCACCGGAGCGCCCGTAGGAGATCACCGGCATCTGAAGCCCGGCACGCCTGCAATCGCTCGAGCGATAGCACTCATCACCTTCCATGATTTTCCAGCCGTAGTTGACACCTGCCCGATTGGCCGGCACTGCGTTGATCTCTTCCTTCTCGTTCTGACCAACGTCCGCGATGTACATGATTCCGCCGGTGCGGTCGAATGAAAACCGCCACGGATTACGCATCCCCGTAGCCCATATCTCGGGTCGGCCCGCGACGCCGTTGGCGAATGGATTGTTCGATGGGATCGCATACGGCTCACCTCTATCGACATCCAGCCTCAGCATTTTGCCGAGTAGCGCGCGGGGATTCTGTCCGTTGTCGTGCGGATCGCCGCCCGATCCGCCGTCACCCATTCCGATGTGCAGCATTCCATCGGGCCCGAACATCACGAGGCCACCGTTGTGATTGGAGTAGGGCTGCTCGATCATGATGATGAGCCGCGCCGATGCTTCGTCGGCGACATCGGGGTTGGACGAGACCTTGAACCGCTCCACGTGAGTGTGTCCTTCGCGGTTCGTGAAGTTCACATAGAAGTATCCGTTGCGACGATGCTCCGGATGAAACGCCATGCTGAGCAACCCCTGCTCGCCTCCACTCCGCACTCGCTCCGAAATGTCGAGAAACGACTGCGAAAGAGTGGTTCCACTCTTCACGATACGTATCCTGCCCGCCTGCTCGACCACGAACAGCCGGGAATCTCCTGACGGCGATGCGAGATGAACCGGTTCGCGGAAGCGACCGCCGACAGCCTCGAGGCGTAGCGTGTTACTCGCCGACTGAGGGTCGCCGCCGCTGGTTGCAGGGCGGGCCTCACGGGCATTGGAATCTCGACACGCCGCCATCAGGCAAATAGCTGCGATCCCAGTCCCTATGGCCTTTCCTGCTATCCTCATATCGGCTTTCTCGGCGCACGCCGCTGTTGCTTCGGATCGAGTGCGTCGCGGAGCGCGTCACCGAGAAGGTTGAATCCAAGCACGGCCGCGCCAATCGCCATTCCCGGGAATACCGATGTCCAGGGAGCACGGCGAAGCTGATCCAGATCACGCCCATCGGCGATCATCGAGCCCCAGCTGGGTGTCGGCGGCGGCACGCCAAGCCCGAGGAATGAGAGGGCGGCCTCCGCCATGATCGCGCCCGCAACACCAAGGGTCGCCGCGATCACCACCGGCGCGATGACATTCGGAAGAACGTGCTGCAGCATCACACGCACATCGCGCGCACCGAGCGCCCTGATCGCCTGCACGTACTCCAGCTGACGCACCACGAGTACCTGCCCGCGCACCAGTCTCGCCATGCCCGCCCAGCCGACGACCCCGATGGTCGCGAACACCACTCCCATCGATGGCTGAAAGGCGGCCACCATCGCGATCAGCAGCAGCAGCGTCGGAAACGCGAGCGTTACATCGGCCAGCCGCATCACGACTTCATCTACCCAGCGCCCGTAATAACCGGCCAGAAGTCCGAGTGTCACACCGAGCAACAACGCAATGCCCTGTGAGATTAATCCGACGGTCAACGAGACTCGCGCACCGAACACGAGTCTCGACCAGATGTCGCGACCCTGCACGTCGGTACCCAGCCAATGGGAGCCCGAAGGCCTTGAAAGAAAATCCGTGAGATCGATCTTGAGCGGATCGTGCGTCGCAATCAGCGGCGCGCCGATCGCCGCCAGCGACATGATGACGACAACGGCGATCCCGAAACGCGCGCGCTTGTCCCCGAACAGCCTTCTCCGCTGTGCGACGTCTAACAACTGCCGACCACGTTCTTTCTACTTCTCACGCGTTGGATCCCTCAGCTCGGGTGGCGTATCCGGCGGCTGCCTGCGCCACCGGCGATGCTGCCAGAAATACTGCTCTGGAAAACGGCGCACCCAGCTCTCGAGCACCTGGGTGAACCGCAGGATGATTGCGTCGACGTCACGATCGAGGTTTCCCGACGGATCCGCCTCGATCGGCTCGATGACGATTCGATACTTCCCGCCCGGAAGGCGCAGCGCATCAACGAACAGCACCGGAGCGTTGAATCGCAAGGCGAATACCGCGGCGCCGCGCGGAGTCTTCGCCGGCCTGCCAAAAAACGGTACAAACGTAGATGCAAGCCCGAGAACTCCCTGATCCGCCACGAAGGCAACGGCGCGGCCTTCTCTCAACGACCGCGGCGTACGCCGGACGGCCTCGCGGTCATGCACCACCGTCATGCCGAGGAGCGTCCGCGTTTCGTTCAGGTAGTCGTCGAACAGCTTGTTGGACATCCCGCGCACAATCACGTCGATCGGCACGCCCCGCGCAGCGATGTAGGCGCCGAGGAGCTCCCAGTTTCCATGATGGCCGGCGACGACCACTACTCCGTGGTTTCTTTCGATCGCGCGCTCCATATGCTCCCATCCGTCGACCTGGTGCACCACACCGAGAACACCTTTCTCCCCAAGTGTAGGCAGCAACGCGGTTTCGATACTCGACCTCCCGAGATGCTCGAACGATGCACGCGCGATTCGGCGAACGCCTTTCACGTCGAGGTCGGGAAACGCGGCAGCAATCTGCCTTTCGACGACATGTTTTCGGATGCCGAGGGGGCGATAACCCAGCGCACCGAGACGTCCGCCGATAGATGTTGCGGTATTCCAGTCGAGCGCCGACAGGGCACGAACCACGCCCTTCAGTGCCGCGAACTCCGCGCGATGTGACAGACTCGAAACGTTAGCCGCCTTCGACGGCGGAATCGTTGCGGCCGGCGAAAGGGAGCGACTCCGCTCAGTTCCCATCCACCCTGGCTCGGACCACATCGAGGGTGAACTGCCGGGTATCCTTCGCGACGCGATCCCAGTTGTAGTGCGTCTCGACAGCTTTTCGGCCGGCACGCCCGAATGTCGCGCGGCGGGCGGGGTCGAGAACGAAAGACCGTATCTCGCTGGCGACTGACTCAATATCCTGCGGCGCCACGACCACACCAGTTTCTCCGTGTATCACGGCCGATCTCACACCACCCGAATCGCCCGCCACGACAGGTAATCCACTCGCTGCCGCCTCGACAAACGAGATTCCGAATCCTTCCGCGTTCACTTCGCTGTCCACCCTCGACAGGCCGAGGTAGACGGTGGATGTCGCGTACGCCTCGGCGACCTGGGAATCGTCGAGCGTCCCGGCAAAGACAACTTTTTCGAGAACCCCGAGCTCAGCCGCAAGCTCGCGGAGGCGCATTTCGTCATGACCCTCACCGACGAGAATGTAACGCAGCCCGGGTAGCTCTCCCGCCAGCCTGGCGAGCGTGCGAATGCCCGTGTCCTGCCCCTTGTGCGGAACGAGGCGCGCGACAGTGATCATGAGCGGCGCATCGCCGACGTTCCAGCGCGCTCGAAGCCGTCGCGTGTCGCGGTTCGGGGAGAAAGCTTCCGGATCGGTGCCGAGGTCGAATGCGCCAACCGGCGGCATGCGCCTTACACCGACCGCGTTCATCACTTCACCCGACAGCTCGGCGACCCATTTGGATGTTGCAACGATGCCCGCTGCGTTGCCGAGAAAGTGGCGTGCAAAGGTTCGTTTGACGCGCCCCCGTCTCGCCTTGAGTTTCTCGCGCAGAAGATCGCCTCCGTTCACGTAGACGAGATACGGAACTCTCGCCCGGATGTTCGCCATCTCGAGTGCGTAGCCCACCGGGCGAATGTTTCCGCAGTGCACAACGTCGACGCGGTGCAGCGAGCCGCGAAGCGAGCGGGCCCATTTGATCTGATTGGCGAACCGGTTGGCGCGGTCGAAATGAAAAGGCTGTCGGTGTATCCGGTACGGCTCACCCGCATCGAACCGCGACGATCCCTCGAGATCTACGGTTGAAACCTCGATTTGATCTCCCGCCGTCGGTAACCGGCGGCAAAGCTCGACGTGTCGCCTCGCCATCCCGCCGATATGCGGGCCGTAGTCCTGGGTGACGAACATGTGCTTCACAGGGACGCACCGAGCGGGTTCACGTACTCCCTGCCCTCGACAAGGTTCGAGATTCTCTGATCGTACGTGTGATTAGCGCGAACGAAGCTTTCACCGGCAGCGCGGATCCGCTCGCGCGCAGCGGGATCTGCCAGATATCGAGCGCACTGATCGAGGCACGACGCGGCATCTTCATAAAATGCGCAGTGCTCGCCTTCACGCAGCATCGCAGCGACGCCGGGAGTGTGTTGCACAAGGTAGAACCCTCCGGCCAGGATCACCATCCACGTGCGGTCGGACGTGTAGTTCACTCCACCCGCGGCGCGCGCCGGGTTGATGCCGAGCGTGATCGACGCGCTCGAGCAGACAGCCGCGAAGTCTTTGCCTTCGACGGATCGCCCATTCCAGCTCAACTCCGCCTGCCACTGATCCCAGCCTGGTCCCCACACTCGCAGCTTATGCCGCGCGGCAACCTGCAACAGCAGGCGCGCCCGCTGCTCATCGTACCCTGAGCCGATGAACGCAACTTCGGATTCGAACGCCGCGGTCGCCGTAACAGGATGTATCGCGGAATCTCCCGCCGCGGGTAGAAAGGCGGCAGTAAGTCCGTTGCGCTTCCATTCCGACTCGAACCCCGTGACGAAGAATATCCGGGCAAGCCGCCCGATCGTCGCGATGTGAGCGATGTCGGGGCGGTCGAGGTCAGCGTGCCATTGCGGATCGTGATACCACATCGCGTTCGATTTGCGGTCGACTATCGATGCGACCGTATCGGGCTCGAGTGCGAGGCACTTCGAAAGGAATACGAAGTCGGGCGAGAATCGAACTGCGCTTCTCAGCACTCGCCGTTGCGTGAGACGTCCTC
>JALYOO010000318.1 GCA_030856845.1 Gemmatimonadota bacterium | reverse complement strand
CAGGACTCAGCGATTCGATCCGCACTTGCCGTGACGCCAGCGAGCCCGCCGACGTTGCGGGTGACTGCACGAGTGCAGCACTACTGACTTCGGGCAACCGGATCTGCATCGGAATCGCGACACGTGTCGTAATCCGATCGATCGCGCCTTCGGCAACCGCTGAGAGACCGGGGTCCCATCGAGGCAGCATCAGACTCAGAGCGGGAACCGCGAGACAGGACGCAACGGCGACGCTCCACACCAGGTGGCGAAACGCCGCAGAACCGCGGCGGGACAAAGAGACGACGATTCCGGCGCATCCGAGAATGAATCCGCACTTGAGCGTTGCAGCGACGAGCAGGGAGAGAAGCTCGGTCTGAGTCATGTCATTTACCCTCGCGCTTGGCTTCGGCCACGATCTTCGAGAGCCGCTCGAGCTCGCTTTCGGAAAGGTCTCGCGCCGACATGTCGAGAAGAGCCGCGACCGCCTGCGATGTCGAGCCGTCGAAGAATGTCCGGACCATCTGCTTCAGCGCGGACTTCTGAGCCACCGGACGCGAAACGATTGGCGCGTACACATAGCGCGGGCCGTCGTACGCGTGTTTCAGGTGCCCCTTGTCCTCGAGGATGCGTAGCAGCGCGCGCACCGCGGAATAGCTCGGCGGCTCCGCCATGTTCTGCTGCACTTCCGCAGCTGTCACTGAGCCGAGCCGGTAGACGATATCCATGATCTGTCGCTCGCGTCGCGAAAGCGTGTTGTTTTCGGGCATGTCTTCCTTCACCGAGGTTATGCTAAAAACCTAGCACTATGCGGATATATTAGCACTCCGTCGCCCAACGTCAAGGGCCAGTTACGTCAAACTCACGGGCTGAGGTACCAACACGCCCGGTTGCGCCGCCGCAGGGTGCTATCGCCTCAAAAAGCAAAGGGGAAAATGAGACAGGGAGACCAGTGAGAACTGCGCTTTTAGGGGAACAACATCGTGGTGTTTCTGCTGTGCAGTTCCCAAAGGATTTGCCGTTTCTCACCGGTCTCCCTGTCTCATTTTTCCCTCATCGTTTTAGGCATGCGCGGTGCTTCGCTGCGTCAACCTGTGTGTCCCCGAGAACAACCGCCCCTGACACTCACAGGGCCGGAATCCAGAAGTTGGCTTTGACGGCGAAAAAGTTCGTACCGACATTGGAATAGCCGCGAAACAGATCGCCGGCACGCACCAGCTCGCCTCGCTCGTCGAAGCCCTCGCGATTCTGCTGCCAGACGACGAACAGGGTACTGCCTGGACGATATTCCCAGCGCACAACGAAGTTGCTTCTCACCGACTCGACGTTGAAATCCCTGTTGGGGCGCGTGAACGTCGCGGGCTGTCCGCCTGATCCGGTCGCGTCGGTTACGAGATAGCTGCTGTTCGATTGCCGCACGATGCTCGTTCCATCCTGGCCGTAGTGCAGCAGGTCGCGACTGCGTGCCGCCTTCAGCTGTCCGAAATCGTAATAACGGCCGCTCGCAACGAAGGGTCGTACGTAGAGCTCGACTGAAACGTCGGGACGCAACGTGTAGTTGAACCGAAGGTTGGAGAAGAACTCGCTCCGGTCGATGAACGCGAAAAACGTATCTTCGGTCGAAGGTCGAGCCCGGACCGCCGGCGAGAGACGTTACGAATTGCCTCGAGTCGACTGCTCTGAGATAATTCGGCTCAAAGCGTATCTGCCACTGCGGTGCGGGCCGAATGGAGATGGACCCGCTGATGCGATTGGTGGGAGCGCCGAACTCATCCTTGCCGTAGTAGACTCTCGCAGTCCACTGTGTCTTCGAGGCAGAGCTGTTGCCAAGGCTGATGATGCCGACGTCGTTGTAGGGCGTCTGCATCAACGGGCCGCCGCGAGTCTGCCTCGCATTCTGCGAGCGCACGTCGTGCCACGCCGTGAGATCCAGCCTCCAGAAATTCTTGAACGTCGCGTCCGCGTCGGCTCGTATGGCCCCGAACTGCCGGTCGCGATCGTAATTCCATTCATTCTCGTGCGATGTCTGAACGCCGTAGCTGCGCAAATACTTTCCGGGCTGCGTCTCGCGGTAGCGGACGTATCCCACTCCCGTGATTCCGTCCGCCGTTCCGAGGCGTCCAAGGTCGTTCAATTCGTAACCTGGGCTCTCCGTCCCGACGAACAGTCCGCCGAGCCAGTGCCTCCCGCTGTTCTTGCCCAGGTCGAGGTAGCCGCTCAGCCCGGACAAGCTCGTTCGCGATGGATCGAGCTCGTGCGATTCAGCGTCCGGCCGCTGGTAGTAGCGGGCGCTGGAGCGCTGCGCGCCGAGGATCGCGGTTGAGTCTCCCGTGATGTGGCTGAATCCAACCTGCGCATCGACGCTGTACATCCCGCCCCAGATGCGATGATTCACGTTGACGGCGCCGGAATAGGCCGACTTGTTCAGCAATCTCGACAGTGGCTCGCCGGACGAGATGTCGCGTTGTACTCCGGTTAGCGTGAGACCGATGGTCGATGCAGCGGCGCCATACTCCTTCTGCACTCTCGTCACGGCGTACGCTACCAGCGGAGCGACGAGCGTATCGGCAAACGCCCCGCTGACGAGGTTGTGGGTACGCGCCTGCTCCCGCGAGGTGACAGCCGTCAGCGCGCCGATCGAAACTCCGGACGCCAGACGCCCCGTCAGCTTCGCCGCTCCGAGTATGGTGCTCGCGTCGGGGTAATCCACGTAGTCTCCGATCGCGCCGGAGCGCGGCCGGGCGCCGATTCGGCGCGAGTAGAAGAAGCTGCCGGCACCGCGGAGGATTTCATTGCCCTCGATGAAGAAAGGGCGCCTCTCCGAGAAAAAAGTCTCGAAGGCAGAGAGATTGACTTCGGCGGGATCCGCTTCCACCTGACCGAAATCGGGGTTGACAGTCGCCTGAAGGGTGAGACTCGGACCCAGACCCATCTTCACGTCTCCGCCCACGCGGGCGCCGAGATTGCGGCCGTCGTCGAACGGATTGCGACGGTCGCGATCGCCCGTCATCCGCGCCTCTGTGGCAACGTACGGCATGAGCTCCAGCCTGCGCGACGGCTTGATTCCCCGGATACCCGTCAGCGTGCCCATGCGCGACGACCAGCCCGTTTCCTTGCGTGGTGTCGGGATCCAGAATACGTCTTCGTTGGTGGCCGGCATCCAGTGGTCGACGTTCAACCCCCACGTTTGAACGTCGGACGCGTTGAACCGGAGCTGCGAAAAGGGAATGCGCATTTCGGAAGTCCAGCCGGTGGTGTTGCGATCGGCCGCCGCTTCCCACACCGGGTCGAACGACATGTCGACATTCGTTTCGTCGTCGGACGGGTGATACCAGTCCGCACGTACTCCGGATGCGCTGATGCCGAAGCTGTAGGCCGTTCGGCGATCCCGGTAGGAATCGAGGGAGATCCAGATGTGATCGGCCTGGTTGATGTTGTCGCGGCGGGTCACGGGTGCCTGGATACCCGATGGATTCTTCGATAAAACGCGAGTCGCCACGTAGAGGGCATCGTCATCGTAGACGAAGCGAACCTCGAGTTGGTTGGTCGGCGCCGATCCCTCTACCGGTTCCTTTTGAACGAAATCGGTTAGCGGAGCGGTTGTCTGCCATACCGCTTCGTCGATCCTGCCATCCACATTGACAGCACCATCACTCACTCTCGTCGCAACAGCAGTTTTGCCCGTAGTGGTAGTCCCCGGTCGAATCGCGATCGAGTCGGTTCGTGCCCCGGTTGTCTGCGCATTCGCAGCTGCTGCAGCAATCACGAGCATCGCTGGATAGAACGAGGAGGTTCGCATAAAGAGGATGCAACGAGGGCGTTTGCCATGCAGAATCCGCAGAGAAGCGAATCAACTGACTACGGCAGTTTTTTTAGCATCTGACGGAGTTCAATCTGTTCTTTCCCGGACGTTGAAACAGTCCATCTGTTTCAGGTTTTTGTAAGGTTTTGATGCGTCCAGGCGACGTGGCTCTGGCAGAAAGTGGGAATCAGCCGCATTCATGACAGGTGACATGGGCGCGTTTCTTGACTCTACTAGAACCATGAAAGACGCACTTGAGCACCCCCGCGGAGCGGTCGAGGCATCGGGACAACCGATGGCGCGACCTTCGTTCGGTTACGCGGGCGGCGGCGGACAGGGCGTTCGGATGGTCGAGCGACGCCGGCCGGAGCGTCGCGCGCTCTTTCTTGCCGACATCACTCGCACCCTGCACGAGTCGCTCGACTACGAGGAAACTCTCTCGACCGTAGCGCGGCTGGCGATGCCCGAGCTCGGCGCATGGTGCATCGTGGACATTCTGGAGAATGGGAACGAAATACGTCGCCTCGCGGTGATCCATCCCGAGCCCAGGCTCGATCCACTTACTCGAGAGCTGCAACAGAGCTACCCGCCATCGAGCGACGACGCGCTGGGAGCGCCGAGAATCCTCAAGACGCAGCAGCCGGAACTCGTGCGCGAAGTCACGAAGCCGATGTTGCTGCAGGCAGCGAAAGACAAGCGTCATCTGCGTATCCTGCGCACGCTCGGCCTCGAGTCCTACATGGTGGTGCCACTCAAGGCCCGTGACCGGCTGCTAGGCTCGATCACTTTCATCAGCGCGTGCGGTGGTCAGAAGTACACACCGAAGGACCTCCTCTTCGCCGAGGATCTCGCAGGACGCGCCGCCGTCGCAATGGACAATGCCCGGCTGTATCAGGAGGCCGAGCGCGCAAAGGAGGAGGCCCTTGAAGCGGTCGCCCGGGCCGCTATCGC
>JALYOO010000297.1 GCA_030856845.1 Gemmatimonadota bacterium | reverse complement strand
GGTAACACTTCCTTGATGTTCGTCGTGCCGCGCCGGGATGCCGCCAGTGCGCCAGGAGCCAATCAAATGCTTCATGAGCGTCTGCATTCCTTCCCAACGGACTTCCTGTGGGGAGCTGCGTCCGCTGCATACCAGGTCGAGGGCGCCTGGAATTCAGACGGAAAGGGGCTTTCAGTCTGGGATGTGTTCACGAAGATCCCTGGAAAAACGTTCAAGGGATCCAACGGTGATGTGGCGGTCGATCACTACGGCCGCTTCAGGGAAGACATTGCCTTGATGGCGGAGATGGGATTGCGAGCCTACCGCTTCTCCGTGAGCTGGCCCCGTGTCTATCCTCGAGGGCGCGGAGACATCAACCCGGCTGGCCTTGAATTCTACAGCAAGCTCGTCGATGAGCTCCTTTCGCACGGCATCGAACCCATCCTGACGCTCTACCACTGGGATGTTCCGCAGGCCCTGATGGACGAGTATGGGGTCTGGGAGTCCAGGCAGATCATCGAAGACTTCAACAACTACTGCGTTACGCTATACAAGCATTTTGGCGACCGCGTGAAGTACTGGGTGTCGCTGAACGAACAGAACTACAACCTGCATCATGGCTATCTCACCGCAATGCACCCGCCGGGTGTAAAGAACAGAAAGCGATTCCATGAGGCCAACCATATCGCGTTCCTTGCGAATGCGAGAGCGATCGAGTCCTTTCGGCAGCATGTTCCCAACGGGAAGATCGGGCCGAGCTTTGCCTACTCGCCGGCATATCCTCTGACAAGCAATCCAGCCGATGTGCTGGCGTCCGAGAACGCAGAGGCATTCACAAACGACTGGTGGCTGGATGTGTATTGTCGGGGGAGATATCCAGAGGTCCCGTTTCGCTATCTGCGCGAACGGGGACTGGGTCCAACGATCCAGGAAGGTGACCTCGAATTGCTCCAGAACGGAATGCCCGATTTCCTCGGGGTCAACTACTACCAGACCCTCACGTATGAAGCCAATCCTCTCGATGGGGTTTCAGAGGGAGCCATGAATACGACGGGGCAGAAAGGATGCGGCCAGGACACCGGCATTCCCGGGTTGTACAGGACGACGCGTAATTCACACGTAGCAACGTCGAACTGGGACTGGGCGATAGACCCGACCGGGTTGCGCATCGGACTTCGACGGGTCACCAGCCGCTATCAATTGCCAGTCCTGATTACGGAAAACGGTCTGGGTGAGTTCGATGTTCTGGAGTCGGACGATATCGTGAACGACGAGTATCGAATTGCCTATCTTCGCTCCCACCTCGAGCAGTGCAAGCAGGCCATCAACGATGGCGTCGACCTCCTCGGCTATTGCGTATGGTCGTTCACCGATGTCCTGAGCTGGCTCAATGGCTACCAGAAGCGGTATGGGCTGGTGTATGTGAATCGGGACGAAGTCGATCAGAAGGACTTGAGGCGAGTAAGGAAAGCGAGCTTCCATTGGTATCGGGACGTCATGCGCACGAACGGCCAAAGCGTGTGAGAGGTCGTGTGTGGTCGAGCTGATATCCGGGCCGGGGCCTCAACACCGTTATCGCGGACGTGCACTGTGATCGAGACCGACCATCTTCGCCTGCTGCCGTACACTCCTGTTCAGCTCCTTGCGTTGATCGAGCAGCCGGATCGATTCGAGGACTTGACCGGCTACCCTGCTGCCGCTGGCCTCCGGGAGTTTTTCGTGTCGGATGAAGTGTCGCCCGAGTTCCTCGCGAGCCTGCGCACCCTTCCGCAATCAGATCCCTGGCACCTCGGATTCGCGATTGTCCATCGAGAGGATCGTGCTGTCATCGGGGGCGCCGGGTTCAAGGGACCGCCGGATGCCGCTGGCGTCGTCGAGGTGGCGTACGGCATCGTGTCCGATTTCCAGGGGCGCGGCTATGCCACCGAGACAACCCGCGCGCTCATTGCCTATGCCCAGGGAAGTGGATTGGTGCAGACAGTGCGCGCGCACACGTTGCCGACGCCCAACGCGTCGACCCGCGTCCTGACGAAGTGCGGGTTCCAGTACACGGGCGAGGTCGTCGATCCGGATGACGGGCCAGTGTGGAGGTGGGAGCGTGCGGCTGCATCGGTCTGACGTGCGCAAGGTCCTGACAGTCTCATTCCTGGCGCTTGTGCACTTCGTCCTCACCATCGTTGCAGTGGCGACATCGTTCGGAAGCGGCATGAGCCGGTTCGACACGGGGGCCGCGCCGGGTGCGGGCGAACGCGTGCTCGATGCGGCGGCAGCCCTTCTCACCTTCCCGCTGGTTCAGGCGATGATCCGCTGGTTTCCACTCCCGGCTCAGTACCGCCAGGCGCCCTGGGAGCACCTTGTCTTCGTCGCGAACAGCTTTCTGTGGGGAGCGGCGATCTACGCGTTAGCGCGCAAGCACCGTTACGGCGCCCGCTTCCTCACCGGCTCGACGCCGAGCGTCACCGACTCGATCTCCACGCCGTAACTCCCTGGCTCGACGCGCAGGGCCGCTTCCGGTCTGAGCGAGAGCTGCAGCGAACCGTCGCTTCTCGTCGGTCGTCGGGAATGCGCACATCGCCTGACCGTATTGCGTATCGGATCGGTGGAT
>JALYOO010000294.1 GCA_030856845.1 Gemmatimonadota bacterium | reverse complement strand
CCGTCGCGTTGTCCGATGTCAGGTGAACGCGGCGGTCGCCGCCGAAAATGTTCACGCTTGCGAGAGCAGCTTTCTGTCCCTCGTTTGCAGCCAGAAATATTCGATCGCCCGCCTTGTTGAAGCGGGGAACCGATCCGTCTTCGGTCACCAGCTTTGCATCTCCGCCCGATGCGGCAACTATATAAATGCCGCGTTCCTGCGTGTAATACGGCCACCTCAGGCCGTCGCTCCCGACTCGGCGGTAGACGATCCGGTTTCCATCGTGTGAAAGCCTGGGCTCCACGTAGTGACCCGGCACTCGCGTGATCTTTCGACCGTTTTTTCCATCGAGTCCCACGGTGCGTATCGCACCGAGATCGTCATCGTTCCACGAGGCGTACACGAGCGTGCGGCCATCGGCAGACCATGATGGGAAGAGCTCATCGTTCTCCGAATCGTTCGTAACACGATGAGGCTTTCCGTTTGGGAGCTCCTTCACGTATAGCTTGCCGAGTGATGTGTAGGCGACACGCTTCTGGTCGGGCGAAACCGTTACCCATCGAAGCATCTTCACATCGAAGCTGTCGGGCGCGACTTGCTGCGCGAAGCGAACGGCGTCGGTGATTGTCTGATGGATGTGCGCCGTGAATGGAATGTTCGACGCGCGACCCGAAGCGACATCGACGGAATTGATGTGACCCTTCGCCCAGATGAGAATTGATTTTCCATCCGGCCTCCAGTCGTAGCCGGGATATGTGCCGTAGATAGCCCATGCCTCCTGCTGATCGTGATCGAGTCCATCCCAGACCGGGCGCCGGCGTCCACTCTCGATGTCCCGAACCCAAAGGACGGTCTTGAGTCCCACCCGTCGCACGAACGCCATTGTCTTTCCATCGGGCGAGAGCTGTGGCCGAAGCGCGCTGCCGGCACCACCGATAGCTGTGGTGCGATTGCCCGTCTGACGATCGAATCGCTGCACCACGTAGACCTGGCCATGTGCATCGCGATTGTACTGGAATCCTCCGCCGGGAGAGACGTCTTCGGTGAAGTAGACGTAGCGTCCATCGGGGGACACGATCGGCTCGGTGGCGTTCTGTTCCCAGTTGCGGCGGTCGGTGAGCTTGAGTCCGCTTCCACCTCCGACGTGGTAGAGCCACATCTCGCCTGATCCAAGCGAGCGTGTGTTGCGGAAGTGCTTGCGGTTGACGAGGTACTGTCCGTCGGGAGTCCAGACCGGGTTGGAGACTTCGCGCTCCTTTCCTTGCTTATCTGGCGCAAGTCCGTGCCGTCGATATTCGCCGTCCAGAGATTGGTGATTCCGTCGCGATCGGAAGTGAACGCAATGCGCTTGCCGTTCGGCGCAAATCCGCGGGCAACGAGCGCGTCGCGTGTCATGCGTGCGCCGGCGCGGCCGCTTGCATTGAGTGCGACGAGCTTTTGTTCCTTTGCAAGCCACACAGCGGCTGACGCGAGGGGTTGACTCGTCGCGGCCACACCGTTTGGTGCGTAAACGACGGAGCGTCCTGCCAAGGAAGTGGGGCGCTGAGCCGATAGAATCGCTGGCATCAGTGAAGCACAGGTCGCAGCCGCCGCGAACGCAAGTGAGCGAGCGACAACGTGAGTGATCGTTGTCATTGCCACTGGGTGAACAGCTTCACTTGAGAGCGCCTAGTTCTTCGCCGCGACAGGAGAGCTCTTCTCGGCCAGCATCTTCCATTGGCCATCGATCTTCTTCCAGACGTTCAGATAGGCACCTGTGTCTCGTGATGGCTTCCCGCCCGGCGGCGTAACCGTCAGCGTATACGTTCCATGATCGTACGCCATCGTTCCATCGTCCGAGAAGTCGATACCGGCTGGCGCCATGCTTGGATCTGCCATCGTGGCTTTCACCATCTCCGTGTAGGACGCTCTCAGTGCATCGATGCCTTTGGCCGGAGCCGTTCCAAACCCGTACGACACCGCGTTCGGCGCGTAATACGTCATCAGTGAATCGACATTCTTCGCGATGACGTTTCGGGTCCATGCAGAGTCGAGCCCGATGATCGTAGCGGAATCGGCGCGTCGATCGACCGGTGACCCGGGAGCGGCCGCAGTGACCGAAGCGGTCGTGTCAGTCGCGGCGGTGTCTTTTTTTGCGTAGGCGGCAGTGATAAAGGAGAACAGCCGCGTTGCACCGAGAATCCCTGTTCGGTTGCCCATTGGTAGTCCCGTCAAAATGCTGGCTTGCTATAAGTCTGAAATGCCGAGCATACATGACCGTTCCCGGGGCAACCCGCAAGGGGTTATAGCGCTCTGCTGGCTCGCGAGCCAACGGAAAGCACTCCCCTGATTGCCTTGCCCCACATATGTTGGCGTTTCTCAAAGCGATGGGCATCCGATGCAATGGAGGACCGACTGCCGACTGTAAACGCCAGACTTGCCGAAGCGCTGACCGATCGCTACCGCATCGATCACCGAGATCGGGCAGGGCGGCATGGCGACTGTCCATCTGGCGCACGACATCAGGCACGACCGCGATGTCGCCGTGAAGGTCTTGCATCCCGATCTCGGTGCCGCCCTCGGCAGCGAGCGATTCCTGTCGGAGATACGCACGACCGCGCGGCTCCGGCATCCGCACATTCTTCCGCTGCTGGATTCCGGAGACGCGGGCGGTCTGCTCTACTAAGTAAAGCCGCTCGTCACAGGTGAGACGCTCCGCACGCGGCTCGAGCGGGAAAAGCAGCTGCCCATCGCCGACGCGCTGCGCATTGCCCGCGAAGTAGCCGATGCTCTCGGCTACGCGCACGACAACAGCGTGATTCATCGCGACATCAAGCCCGAGAATATCCTGCTTCAGGGCGGGCACGCGCTCGTGGCCGACTTCGGTATTGCATTGGCCGTGCAGAGTGCCGGTGGTCAGCGAATGACGCAGACGGGACTCTCGCTTGGGACGCCGCAGTACATGAGTCCCGAACAGGCGATGGGCGAGAAATCGATCGATGCGCGAAGCGATATCTATGCGCTCGCTGCGGTTACCTATGAAATGCTGATCGGTGAGGCGCCGTTCACCGGTCCGACTGTGCAGGCGATTGTAGCGCGAGTGATGTCGGAAGATCCGCGTCCTCTGACGACTCAGCGGAAGGCAATTCCGGAATACGTGGATTTCGCCGTGCTGCAAGGTCTCGAAAAGTTGCCAGCCGATCGATGGGCGTCCGCACGCGAGTTTGCCGCAGCGCTCGAGGGCGCGAGCGGAGCGTCGCAAGCTCGCAGCGCTGCCGCACCCCGTTATCGCACCGGCGCTCATGCGGGCAAAGGGTGGAATGCGCGCCTTCGTGATCCGGTGGTGCTCACGCTGGGAGCGATCGCACTCGCCAGCGCGCTCTTCGCATTTTGGCCGCGGCGCACTGAGTCCCGCGACACGGGAGAGGTAGTGCGCTTCGCAATCCCGGGAACCCGGGGCGGACGCGCGAACGCGCTTGGGCTCAGCACTCTGTCGATCTCGCCTGATGGGCGCATGCTTGTCTACCTCGGCCAGACTGACGGCCGGCGGCAGCAGCTGATGGTACGATCGATTGACGACCCAGTGC
>JALYOO010000267.1 GCA_030856845.1 Gemmatimonadota bacterium | reverse complement strand
AAAAAACTGAATGTCTCCAGGCCCAGCAGAGAGGCACAGATAATCAACGTCCGATATGAGAGCAACAGCCGTTTGGCGGCCGCGGCGGTGCCGAATCTTCTGCTCGACGAATTCATGCTTTACAAGGCCCAGACCACAAAGTCCGAGGCCACCACTACAGTCGCTTTTCTGAAAGAGCAGGTGGGGAGCTATGAGCGGCAATTGAAGGGGGCGGAGTCGGCCTTGGGGGGATATCGGGAAGAAGCCAAAGTTGTGAGCATTGCCGACGAGGCCCAGGCCCAGGTAAGGCGCATGGCGGAGCTGCACGCCGAGCGCGAGCAGATAGAGTCGGAGAGGCGGTCACTCGCCAGCGTCCTCGCGAAGCAGCCGGAGCCCGGGGCGAGCGCCGCGCGGGACGTAGCCGCTTTCCCCTCATTCATCACGAACCGGGGCATGCAGGACATTCTCCAATCCCTGATTGTGCTGGAGAACGAACGGTCTCAGCTCCTCGTTCGCCGCAATCCCGGGAACGCTGACGTGGTGGCTGTTTCGCAGCGAATCGGCGATCTCGATCGCCAGCTGACCCAGATGGCCCGGGCCTATCTCGGTGGCCTCGACAGCAAGCTCGCGTCGCTCAATACCACCATTCGGTCCTTCGGCACTCAGGTAGAAAAGATTCCTGCGCGGGAGATCGCGTTTGCCCGCCTTTCTCGCGAGCAGAAGCTGCTCGAAGATATCTCAACTCTCCTGCAGACCCGGCTTAAGGAAGCTGAGATCAAGGAAGCTGTGCAGCCGGGAGGAGTTCGCGTGATAGATCGCGCGCTGATTCCGGATCGCCCGACTTCACCGAAGCCAGTGCTCAACATCCTGCTTGGAGCATTGCTCGGACTTTTTCTTGGCGGCGGGCTGGCGGTTGCCAGGGATGCGCTTGATACAAAGGTGAGAACAAGAGAAGACGTTCAGAGCGTCACCGGCGGATTACCCATATTGGCCGCCATCCCCAAGATGCCAGCCAAGGGGTATGCGATACTGAATGGCAGGAATGGTGGGACGGCTGCGACAGCGATTGCACCTTCGGGCGCCGCTCCAGGCACCGCCTTGATCAACCAGCTTGACTCCCGAGACGTATTCGCCGAGGCATATCGCGGCCTCCGGACGAACATACTCTTCGTCCCGGCTGATCACCCGAATCAGGTATTGCTCATCACAAGCGCTCTTCCCGGCGACGGAAAAAGCACGACCGCAGCCAATCTCGCCCTGACGGTCGCTCGCCGCGGGACACGCACCCTGCTGCTTGACGCGGATCTGCGGCAAGGCGTCGTTCACAAGCTGTTTGGCGTGTCGCGCGAGCCTGGTCTCACGCAGCTTCTCATCGGCAAATCGACCCTCGCGGCGACGCTCCAGACAGTTCCCGTCGACGGTGAAGGGCAGGTACTTCATCTTCTGGCATCGGGTCGCTTTCCACCCAACCCGGCGGAGCTCCTTGGATCCGTCCAGATGCTGAATCTGCTCGAGGAGTTGAGGCAGCGGTTCGACATGATTGTGGTAGATACGCCGCCACTGAACTTCGTGTCGGACGCAGCAGTGCTGGGAACACTTGCCGACTCGACGCTTCTGGTAGCGCGTGCCGGAGTTACAGACAAGAGGGCATTACACCACGCCGCGGCTCAGTTGCATCACCTGCGCGTGCGGGTTGGCGGTACGGTTGTAAATGGCTTCGATCCCAAGCAGCCCGGGTACGGCTACGAATACGGCTACGGATACGCTCCGGGTCATCCGTATACGTACGAGCATGTGAACTAACCGCGGTTCGTCACCGGTTGCCCGTCTAAAACGCGGGTCGCAGGTTCCCGGGCCCGCGCCTGGTCCCTCTACCGCTTCAGCACCTTGACGATCTGCTCAGCGGCGGCGCCCACGGAAAACATTCGTACCGCCAGCTCCCTTCCCCGCATCGACATTAGCTGGCGATCCGACTCGCTGGCAATGAGCTTCTCCGCCAGTTGCTGGAGGCGGTCTGCAGGATCATCCGTGCAGGCATATCCGACCCCTTCGTCAACGATCAAAGCCTCGAGATCGTTACCTGGATTGACCCGCGCCAGTACCGGCAATCCGGCCTGGATGTAGGTAAGAAACTTTCCCGGAACGTTATGAGTCGTGTGGCGAATGTCTAACGCGACCAGTCCCACATGGCACTGCGCCAACAATCCCGGCACTTCCCAGGGCTCGATCTCGTCATGAAATTCGACGTTGTCGAGACCGAGCCGTACCGCCTCCGCCCGTAATACCGGAACCTCGCTGCCTCGGCCGACGAACAGGAACCCGACGTCCCTCCGCGCCCTCATCCGCCAGGCGAGCTGCAGCAGCGCATCCACCCCCTGCGCTGGGCCCATATTGCCGGCGTACACAAGAATTACACGGCCGGCGAGCGACGAGCGCTCGACGGAGACGCTGCACCCGACGTTGGCCGAAGGAGCCAGCCAGTTGTTGAGGACTTCGACACGGCGGCCCGACCCGTTCGTCCACGGCCTCAGATGCGGCAGGTTCGCCGGAGTCTGCACGCCGATGACATCGGCAACGGAGTACTGGTAGCGCTCGACAAGCTTGAGCAGCCGATAGGCCATACCCTTTCGCAGCACGCCGGTATCGACCGCCCAGTCAGGGAAGAGATCACGGAGGATCAAATAACTCCGGCAGTCGCTGGAGCGCTTCAGGTAGTTGATAAATGGTCCAAGAAAGATGGTGGGCGAATACCAGACCACTCCTTCCCAACGCACCGCGGCCAGCGGGCTCTGTGAAAGACCCCGTATCATGGCGAATGGCAGCAGGGACTCAGCCAGCGCCCGATGCGTCGTGCCGATGTCCTTCGTGCGCGGAGCACGAACACGCAGGACTTCGACTCCGCCGTCTTCCTCGAGCAGCCAGGTTCTGCGTGTGCCGATGGTGGGGACTATGACGGTCGGGCGATGGCCACTGGCAGCCAGCTCACGCGCCAGACCCCTTATTTGTACGGCGGCTGAAGTGCGTGCCGGCGGATAGGCATCGGCGGTAAGCGCGATACGCATAAGGCAATCGGGCGGGCTATTGATGCCAGACGGTTCGCCTGACGAAATCCGTGTAGCTCAGGATGATTCGCACCACCTTGCGCGATACGTCGCCAGGGTCGTAGTCCGGCGGACGCCGGAAACCTCCGGCCGGCTGCGCTCGCAGTACCC
>JALYOO010000257.1 GCA_030856845.1 Gemmatimonadota bacterium | reverse complement strand
GTGCAGAACACTGAGTTGGCGGAGCGCTCGCAGATGCCGGCGCTCACAGAGTACGATCCGGACGTCGCAGCTCTCATCAGGCGAGAGGTCGAGCGCCAGCGTCGCGGCATCGAGCTCATCGCCAGCGAGAACTTCGTTTCCGAGGCAGTGCTCGAGGCGATGGGCACTCCGCTCACCAACAAGTACGCCGAAGGACTGCCGGGAAAGCGCTACTATGGTGGCTGTGAGTTCGTCGACGAGATAGAGCAGCTGGCAATCGATCGGGTCAAGCAGCTGTTTGACGCCGAGCACGCGAATGTACAAGCCCATTCCGGAGCGCAGGCGAACGCCGCGGTGTACCTCGCGTTCCTCAAGCCTGGCGACAAGGTGCTCGGGTTGGATTTGTCCCAGGGCGGACACCTGACGCACGGATCGCCGGTGAACTTCTCCGGACTTCTCTACAACGCGATTCACTATGGCGTCGGTGACGACGGCCGCATCGACTATGACGCGATGCGCGAGATCGCCCTGAGAGAGCGGCCGAAGATGATCGTCGCCGGCGCGAGCGCCTACGCGCGCATCATCGAGTTCGAGCCATTCGCCGCAGTGGCGCGTGAGATCGGCGCGAAGTTCGTCGTCGACATGGCGCACATCGCGGGCCTGGTCGCGACCGGTACGCATCCGTCGCCGGTCCCGCATGCCGACGCGGTCACCAGCACCACTCACAAGACTTTGCGTGGTCCGCGCGGAGGCCTCATCCTCTGCACGGCCGAGCATGCGAAAGCGATTGACAAGGCGATGTTTCCGGGAACGCAGGGCGGCCCCCTCGAGCATGTCATCGCCGCCAAGGCCGTGGCGTTCAAGGAGGCTCTCGAGCCCGCGTTTACAGAGTACTGCCGGCAGATCATCCTGAATGCGCAGGCCCTTGCATCGGCGCTTGCGGCAACGGGTCTGGAGATTGTTTCAGGTGGAACCGACAATCACCTGATGCTGGTTGATCTTCGCAATCGTGCGCTCACCGGGAAGGTCGCGGAGAAAGCACTGGACGCGGCGGGGATCACCGTCAACAAGAACACAGTGCCGAAAGAGACGCAGTCGCCATTCGTGACGAGCGGCATCCGCATCGGCACGCCGGCCGTGACCACCCGTGGAATGAAAGAGCCGGACATGCACGAGATCGCAGGTTTGATCGATCGTGTACTGGACGCTCCCGAGGACGCGGATGTCGCAAGAAAAGTTGGAGAGGATGTGCAGCTGCTGACGTCGCGCTTTCCCCTCTACCCGAGCTCGTTCACTTCGCGCGGATCGGAAATCGGTGCCTGACCTCGCTTTTCGCGACGGCGTAATGGAGCGAATCCGGCTGAGGGAATCGCGCTATGATGAACAGGCCTATCTGTTCGTGCTTTCCGCGCTGGAGCTCTCGCAGGCAAAACTCGATGCCCGCCGTCATATCACAGCGGCGGAGCTCGCTCTCTCCTGCCGCGAGCTTGCTCTTGAGCGGTATGGACTCATGTCGAGGCTCGTACTCGAGCGGTGGGGAGTGCGTGCCACTTCTGATTTCGGCGACATTGTGTTCGCGCTGATCGATCTCGGTTTCCTCGTCAAGCAGCCCAACGACACTCGCGAGGAGTTCAGCGCGGTGTACGATTTTGAGAGAGCTTTCGAGCGCGACTATCCCTGGGATTCGACGCACTACGCCTGACTTCCGCGGCTGAGCGTGCCCGCCAGAGTCGCGAGTGCCGCCGAGGCGCTGGCGTGGGAGCAGGCGACCATAGAGAAAGGCACTCCCGGACGGGAGCTGATGCGTCGCGCAGGTAGCGCCGCGGCGGAAGAGATCGCGCGACGCTTCCCGGACGAGGTTTCGCGCGGCGTGGCGATTCTCACGGGACCGGGGAACAACGGAGGGGATGGATGGATCGTCGCCCGCTGCCTGGCAGAGCGCGGAATAGCTGTAAGCGTTGTTGAAGTTGCACCGCCGCGTACGGATGACGCGGCTTTTGCGCGCACCGCGGCGGTTGCGACAGCCATTGCGGTGAGTCCTTTCGCCAATGACCACATCGACGAGCAACTCGTGATAGACGCGCTACTTGGCACCGGCTCCGCGGGAAATCCGCGAGGCGAAATCGCCAGCGCAGTGGAGTGCATCAACACCGCCGCTGCAGCCGGGGCGACGGTCGCCGCGCTCGACCTGCCGACAGGCCTCGACGCTACCACCGGCGACCATGACCAGTGCGTTCGCGCCGACCTCTCACTGGCATTTGGGACGATGAAGCGCGGACACCTGGTTTCGAGAGACGTCTGCGGGAGAATTGTCGTCCTCGACATCGGATTTTCAGATGACTCGCCGTCGCGTGCACTCCCGATTCTCGTCGACGCAGCCTGGGTTCGGGCACACGTGCCGCGTATCCCGGCCACCGCGCATAAGGGCAGCCGCAAAAGGGTCGCGATTATCGGAGGTGGAA
>JALYOO010000216.1 GCA_030856845.1 Gemmatimonadota bacterium | reverse complement strand
CTGAGCCGCGGATGCGTCCCGAGCCGCGTTCTGAGCCTCGCGCGATGCCGCAGACTCCGGCTCGCGTGGAAATTCGCAACGATCCGCCCCCTGCGCCCCGTGTCGATCAGCCGGCGCAGGGTCGCGTGTACACACCCCGGTCGGAGCCGCGCATCATCCGTCAGGAGCCGGTTGCAAGAGAGAACGTGCCGCCTCCGGAGAAGCAGTAGCTGTTCGGAGGATGCAACTAACGCGCGGCTATATTACGTAGCTGCGCCCGGGTGTGCCGGGACCGACACACGGAACGCCTTGAAGCTCGACCACATCCGCAACTTCTGCATCGTCGCCCACATCGATCACGGCAAGTCAACGCTTGCCGACAGACTGATCGAAGCCACGGGCATGCTCAAGAAGCGCGAGATGAAAGCGCAGGTCCTCGACACGCTCGACCTCGAGCGCGAGCGCGGGATCACTATCAAGCTCAACGCCGTGCGGATGACGTACGAATCGCTCGAAGGCGGAGCGTACGAGCTGAATCTCATCGACACGCCGGGACACGTCGACTTCACCTATGAAGTGTCACGGTCGCTCGCCGCATGCGAGGGTGCGATACTCGTCGTCGACGCATCGCAGGGCATCCAGGCGCAGACGCTCTCCAATCTCTTCCTGGCGCTCGACGCGGGACTCGAGATCGTCCCGGTTCTGAACAAGATCGACCTTCCGGGCGCGGAGCCGGAAAAGAGAAAGCAGGAGGTACACGATCTTCTCGGAGTCGATCCCGACGACATCCTGCTGGTGAGCGCGAAGGAAGGCATCGGCATCGCCGAGCTGCTCGAGCAGATCGTGCGCAAGGTGCCTCCGCCGAGCGGAAATGCGGACGGCCCATTGCGAGCCCTTATCTACGATTCGTATTACGACCGCTATCGCGGCGCGATTCCGAGCGTGCGTGTAGTTGACGGCACTATCCGGGTGGGAACGAAGATCACTTTCGGCGCCAGCGAATCCGTCTACGAGGTAGCCGAAGTCGGTTACAACCAGCTGCGCCAGGTCAAGACCGAGGAGTTGGGGCCGGGTGAAGTGGGATACGTCGTCGCAAACGTTCGGTCTGTAAAGGAGACGCGGGCGGGAGACACGATATTCGACGCCGCCAACCCGGCGCCGCATGCATTGCCAGGGTATCGCGACGTGCAGTCGTTCGTGTTCGCCGGCATATATCCGACCGATACACAGCAGTACGAAACGCTGCGCGACGCGCTCGAAAAACTGCAGCTCAACGACGCATCCCTCCAGTACGAACCGGAGACATCGACGGCGCTCGGATTCGGATTCCGCTGTGGCTTCCTCGGGCTGCTGCACATGGAAATCGTGCAGGAGCGACTGGAGCGGGAGTATGAGCTGGACCTGGTCACGACTGTTCCAAGCGTTGAGTATCGCGTGTACCGGACTGACGGCGACGTTCAGCTGATCGAGAATCCATCGCTGATGCCGCCGTCGACGGTGATCAACTACATCGAGGAGCCATACGTCAAGGCGCGCATCATGGCGCCTTCCGACTACATCGGTCCCATCATGACACTCGGCACCGAGCGCCGAGGAGTCTACAGGAACATGACGTACCTCGATCAGGCTCGTGTCGAGTTCGACTGGGAGTTCCCGCTCGGTGAGATAATCCTTGATTTTTTCGACAGACTTAAGACGATCAGCCGCGGATACGCGTCGCTCGACTACGAGCTGCTTGAATATCGGCGGAGCGACCTGGTGAAGCTCGACATGCTGATCAACGGCGAGCCGGTGGACGCCTTCTCCGTGATCATCCACCGCGACAAGGCTTACGATTGGGGACGCAAGATCGCCGACAAGCTGAAGGAGTTGATTCCGCGCCAGCTGTTCGAGGTGGTGATCCAGGCGGCGATCGGACAGAAGATCATCGCGCGAACGACCGTCAAACCGCTGCGGAAGGACGTGCTTGCCAAGTGCTACGGCGGGGATATTACCCGCAAGCGCAAGCTCCTCGAGAAGCAGAAAGAGGGAAAGAAGCGGATGAAGCAGGTCGGCTCGGTCGAGATTCCGCAGGAAGCCTTTCTCGCCGTGCTGCAGGTGGAGTGAAGGGTGAGCTCGCTGGTGATCCAGACGAGCTTCCTTGGCGACGTCATCCTGGCGACACCCTTGATCGCGGAGCTTGGCCAGAGGGGCGACGTAGACGTACTGACAACGCCTCAGGGCGGCGCTATCCTCGCGAATAATCCAGCAATTCGCCGTGTCATCGTCTACGACCGGCGCGCGTCGGACACTGGTGTTCGCGGATTTCTCCGCACTGCGAGGCGGCTGAGATCCGTTGCGGGCCCGGGCGGCAACAGGGGCACTCAGAGTACGGGCGCGGCAGATCCGTACGAAGCGGTGTACCTCGCACAGGGCTCCGTGCGCAGCGCGCTGCTCGCGATCGCCGCGGGAATCGGAGAGCGTGTCGGGTTCGATACCTCGGACGGGCGGCACTTGTACACGAGACGTGTTCGTTACCGCCCTGATCGTCATCATGCCGAGCGCCTGTGGTGGCTGTCGATGAGCGACTGCGCCGACCCTCCGCAGCAATCACAGATTTCCCCGCGGCTTTATCCGTCCCATCAGGAGGCCGTTGAAATCGACCGTCTGCTGGAAGACTCTCCGCTCGATCAGTCGCGTCCATTTGTGGCGCTCGCACCGGGAAGCGTGTGGGGCACGAAGCGCTGGCCGTTCTATCCCGAGCTCGCGGCGATGATTGCCCGCGAGATGAATGTCATTGTCATCGGAGGAACGGACGACATTGCCGCGGCCGACACGATAGTCGCGCAGCTTCCGCCGGGCACCGCGATCTCTGCCGCAGGCAAGTTGAGCCTGCTTGCATCGGCCGGACTGATCGGGCGCGCTCGCGCGCTGGTCGGAAACGACTCCGCCCCACAGCATCTCGCCTCGGCGATGGGAACTCCAACACTGACGATCTTCGGACCGACAGTACCTGCGTTCGGTTTCGGACCTCTCGCCGATGGATCCACGTCAGCCGGTCGTGAGGGACTTGCCTGCCGGCCATGCAATCGCCACGGACCGCAGCGCTGCCCGCTTGGACATTGGAGGTGCATGCGCGAACTTTCGTCCGGCGAAGTGTTCGAGCATCTCACTGCAACTCTGGCCAATAGAGCGATCCGATGACGATACGGGAACAGTTCATAGTTGGAATCGACCTCGGCGGAACCAACATCGCAGCGGGTGCGATGCCCACCGACGGCACGCGCGAGATCGCGATGCGGATGGTGCCGACGAAGGCCAGCGAAGGCGCAGCAGCCGTCGTTGATCGCATCGCCGCACTGGTGGAGGAAGTGATCGCGCAAACCCGCCAGGAGACCGGGGCCGAGCGATCTGATTTTATTGGCGTCGGCATGGGGGCTCCCGGGCCACTCGATCGCGCCCGGGGCGTCGTCGTCGTCGCGCCCAATCTCGGCTGGCGCGATTTGCCGATTCGCGACTTGATGGCCGCGCGTCTCGGTCGTTCGGTGGCGATCGGCAATGATGTCAACGCCGGAGCCTTCGGTGAGTGGCACTATGGTGCCGGCCAGAGGACGCGCGA
>JALYOO010000182.1 GCA_030856845.1 Gemmatimonadota bacterium | reverse complement strand
TCGCCATCCACGACCACGCGCCGGTAGTGTGCGTTACCTGTATCGGTGGGCAGCTCCGACAGGGGCGCCGGCGGCGCCGCCAGCCGGCGGGCGAGCACGGAGTTGAAGGCACGCCGGTCCGCTCGCCGGTCGAGTTGCCATATGCCTAGAGTGATGCACGCTCCGGCTACCACTATCGAGACGACGACCAGAGCGGCGGTTCTGACGTTCATGCGCCAATCCAGGCTCGCGCGACGAGCTTGAACCACGGATGGCACGTCAAAAGAGCGTCAGCTGATCCCCCAGCTTGTCGGGATCAACGGGCTCCAAACCCAGTCGTTGCTGGATTTCGCGAGCTGTTGCCGGGCTGTGGCCAGTGAAGTGATTCGCGACGTATCCGTAGACGTCGCTCACCCGCCCTCTTATCTCCTCGATGGCTTCGATCCACGCATCGATTTCACGGGTCCGGTCCACCTGCACGCGTGAATAGTCCACAAGGTCGCGGTTCGGTCCCATCCAGCGGATGTAGACGAAGTCGGCCGTCGGCCGTTTCGCGAGCGACAGCATGATGCGCCGCGGGATCCACCGCCCGTCCACCAGTGTCAGCCCGATATTGCGGTCGCGAAGGAGAGCGACCACGCCCTCGGTCATCCAGCCGCGGTGCCGGAACTCGATGGTGAAGCGCAGATCCTTCGGTGCCTTTCCGGCGAAATCGACCAGCGCCGGCAGCTCGCTCGGATCAAAGTCGGGCGCCAGCTGAACGAGAATCGGCCCGAGCTTCGCGCCGAGCTGGCGGGCCCTCTCGTAGAACTGCTCGGAAATTCCTAGGGAGTCCCGCAACCTCTGCTCGTGAGTGATTTCCTGAGGGAGCTTCAGCGAGAACACGAAATCGTCCGGCGTGCGGTCGATCCAGCTCTGGAACGTCGTCGCGGCGGGCACCCCGTAGAAAGTGGAATCCACTTCCACGGTGGAGAACGCGCGCGAGTACATCGACAGGAAGTCGACCGGGCGCGTGTACGGGGGATAGAACGGGCCCACCCAGGCGTCGTAGTTCCACCCCTGCGTGCCGACGTGAATTCTCGCCTTTTCGGAGCTCAACGGGCGCGCATTCTGGAGTTCTTCAGCCTTGAAAAACTGGTCTCAAAATTGCCCTTCAAAGGTAGAAGTAACACAACCGCGAAATTGATTCCAGGAGGAACGTATGGACCACGACGAACTCAAGCCCAAAAAGGGCGGCATTCTCAATCACGACGACAATCCAAGCGTCGGGGATGAAGTTGGAGAGGCAGTTGGTGGAGTCTCAGGTGCTGTAACTGGCGCGGCGATAGGTTCCGCCGGCGGTCCGATCGGAACGGTTATCGGCGGGATCGCCGGAGCCGTTGGAGGCTGGTGGGCTGGCCGCGCGGTTTCCGAAGCTGCGTCGAAATTCACCAGCGACGACGACACCAGGTACCGTACTGCGTACGAGGGCAGAACCGATCGCCTCGCCGACAGAAGCTACGATGACGTAAAGCCAGCGTATCAGCTCGGACACATCGCAAGCGAGAATCCCGACTACAACGGGAAGAACTTCGATGACATCGAGACGGATCTCCAGCATGGCTGGAGCAACGATCTTCGCGCGAAGCATGGTGACTGGTCGACCGTCAGGCCGTACGCTCAGGAAGCGTACAGCAACCGCACGTCGGTCTCCTCTCGGGAGACCATGAACAGAATGCATACCGGCGGTGAGAATCTCGGGGACCGCGCCGCTGACACCACGCGCAACGTGGCGAACAAGGCGGTCGACGCAGTCGACAGCATCAAGGATCGCGTCGACGGAAACCCCGCTTCGAAACCGGGACCCGATCCAACCGACAAGCGCTTCTAGTCTTTTCGGGAGAAAGTGGGGGCCGCCGCGAGGTGGCCCCCACTTTCGTTTGTCGAGGACGCGGGCGGTTGGCATGCGCTCGACGCATATTTTCTATATGAGCACAAGATCAAGGCTATTGCCTTTTGCGCAGGTATCGGCTGCCTGCATCAGTGCTGTGATTGCGTCCGGTTGCGCCTATTCTTCGCCTGTCGTTGCGGGATCGACCGTTCCCCCTGCACAGCGAACCGTTTCGGCCGACGAAGCTGACGTACGGCGCCTCCTCTCCGCGCTCGCGGACGATTCGATCGAAGGGCGCAAGGTGGGCACGCGCGGAGAGAAACGCGCCGCCGGTATCATCGCCAGAGAGATGCAGGCGATTGGACTCGTCCCTTCCGGCGACAGCGGATACTTCCAGCGCGTTCCACTTCGTGCGATAACCGGTCGCCGCGGTCAGCCCGCCTTCGCGCTCGCTGGTAGCTGGAGTGAGCTGGACACCGTTTCGGCGGAGCGGCGCGGACTGGGACTCAACGTCATTGGCATCCTCTCGGCAGCGACCCGGCGGTTCGCGATGAGGTCGTGCTCATCGGCGCGCACTACGATCACGTCGGCATCGGAGCGGCGGTGAACGGCGACTCGATTTATAACGGCGCCGACGACGATGCGTCCGGAGTCGTAACTGTGCTCGAGATCGCTCGGGCACTCGCGCGGGGGCCAGCCCCTCGGAGAACAGTCATCTTCATGGCCAGCACCGGAGAGGAAGGGGGATTGCTTGGCACGTCATGGTACATCAGAAATCCCGTCCGGCCCGTATCGCGCATGGTCGCCAACATGGATATCGAGATGGTGGGGCGGCCCGATTCACTCGCCGGAGGTGCCGGCCGCGCATGGCTTACCGGCTATGAACGGTCAACCATGGGCGACATGCTGAAAGCGGCCAACGTTCCCATCGTTCCCGACCCGCGTCCCGACCAGAACTTCTTTGAGCGCAGCGACAACATCGCCTTCGCGCGCATGGGAATTCCGGCGCACACCCTGTCGTCGTTCGGAATGCACACAGACTACCATGCGCCGTCCGACGAGGTGGCCCGCATAGACTTTTCTCACATGACGAGCGTCATCAACGCCGCGATTACGGCAGCGCGATCTCTTGCCGATGGCGCTGCCCCGGTGTGGAAGAAGGGAGGGAGGCCACCGGCTCGATGATGCGCCAGCGCGAGAGCGCAAAGCGTAGCGGGTGCCTGCCCCGGTTGCGGGTAGCCGGTTACGCGTAACCGGCTACCGGTCACTCGTCACGAAGGCAGGTACCCGTAACTGGCAACCCGTAACCCGGCCTTTGTTTCTGTCAGCGGTAAGTCTCGAAGAATCCTGTACCTTCTCCACTCACCACCTGCCCTCCGATTCGACCGCTGATCCGTGCGACGCCCTTCATCTGAATGAAGTACGGCCGATCCGCACCTGCCGCGCCCGCCGCGTCC
>JALYOO010000176.1 GCA_030856845.1 Gemmatimonadota bacterium | reverse complement strand
ACCCTCTTCAGCAAGGGGATGTCGTAGCCCTGCATCATTCCGTCACGATCGATCGAGTTGACGAAGATCTCGCCGACGCCCGCATCGACGAGACATTCGAGATGGTCGTCGAGGGCAATCGGCTCTGCCCGGCGTCCGCAATCCGAGTAGAGCGTGTAGTTTCCCGTCTCTGCGCTGAGCCGCACGTCGACTCCTCCTGTCACTGCCTGGGAGCCGAACGAGTCGGCGATCCTGGTGATCAGCGAATAGTCGCGGTAGGCGCAGGAGTTCACGACTACCTTATCGGCCCCCGACCGGATGAGACGCGCCGCCGCGTCGAAGGAATTCACGCCTCCTCCCAGCGAGAGAGGCATGAACACGACGGCGGACACCCGCTCCAGAACTGCGAGCAGCGGGTCGACGTCGCGCGTGGAGCGGTTGATGTTGAGAAACACCAGCTCGTCCGCTGTCTGGGCACTGTATACCTTCGAGCTCGCAACCGGATCTCCGACGTCCCGGTAAGTACCGAACTGTCTTGTCTTGACGAGTCTGCCGCCCAGCAGAAGCTGAATGGGGATGATGCGCTTCTTCAGCACCGCCCATCCCATCCGCAAAAATTGTCGAGCAGACGGAGACCGTTTGCCTGACTCTTTTCGGGGTGGAACTGAAGTCCAATGATGTTTTCCCGGCCGGCAACAGAGACGAACTGCTCGCCGCAGTCGGTCATTCCGAGAGCATCATCGGGATTGGTCGGCCTGAAGTAGTAGGAATGCACGAAGTAGAAGTCGACTCCTGTTCGCACACCGCGAAACACGGGATGCGATGCGCGCAGCTCGACTGAATTCCAGCCGACATGTGGAATCGCTTCCACGCTCGCGGAGTCGAGCTTCCTCACCTCGCCGGGAATGAGCCCAAGCCCCGTCATGATCTCGCCTTCTTCGCCGCTCGAACCGAGGAGCTGCATTCCCAGGCAGAGACCAAGCATCGGTCGTCCTGAAGCACCGAACTCCCGGATTGGCTCGTACATACCGATCGAGTGCATCTGCTCCATCGCTCGATGAAATGACCCGACGCCGGGAAGAATCAGATGGGTGACAGCGCCCAGCTCGGCGGGACGCTCCACCATGCAATGGTCGAAGCCGAGCGAGTCAACCGCATTCGATACCGATCGCAGGTTTCCCATCTGCAGATTCACGATCCCGACGAGCGCCGCTGTCATTTCTCGCGATACCAGAGATCGAAGTCCCACGTCCTGTCACCGGGCGCGATCGCTTCGAAGTCTGGCCGGTGCGGAGCAACGACAGTGTTCAGCACGATCGAGTTGAATTCATCCTCGGTGATTCCGAGATACTCGAGAAAAATGTCGAGAGACGGAGGCCGCCTGTTCTCGAACTCGCGAACGAGAGCGTCAGCGTCTGCCTTTTCAATCCGGCCATTCCGTAGATCGAGCGCGGTCATCTGCGTCACCCGATGATACCCGCGCTTCAGGAACTTGATGTAGTCGCGAACGCCCTGCACCCAGCACTCGATTTTCTCGTAGCGGTACATGCCCGGCGGCATGTTCTCGACTTCATCTCCCTCCCATCCCAGCTCTTCGTGGATGATCTGAGCCTGAGTTCGCGTATCCCACGGGATGAACGAGCCGAGACATACGGAACGGTACTTCAGGCGTCGGAGATCGCGAACCGGCGGATACGTGTACGGCGCGAGGTCGCGCGGGTCGAAGGCGAAATCCCCGCTGATCATCCCCGACATGTCCTCAGCCGTGATGCCGAGGTTGATGAAACGGTTGAACCGCGTTTCGTCCACTTCTTCCATGACGTCGTCACGGTAGTCGTAGTAGGCGGTGTATTCCGATGAGGGCTCACCCCAGATGATCAATGGCGTGTTGTACTTGAGCGCCACGTGCATCGGGTACGAGTAAATCCCGGTGTGACAGTGCCAGCAGAAGTCACCCTTTCGGACGAGCGACTCGAGCATGAGGCGCTTCACCACCCTCCAGTTGGGTCTGAAGCTGAGGACGTCGACGCCCAGCTTCCGGAAAGTCCGCTCGTTGTTGCTCAACAACGTAGGCCGCATGAAACCGTGATTGAACTGAACGACGAGCGGCTTGACCTTCAGCTCCTTTACCATGTAGTAAAGGGTGAAGGTGGAATCCTTTCCACCGGAGAACGGAATTAAGCAATCGTATTCGTGTTTGCCTCGGTACTGCTCCACCAGCTCCGTGAGCTGCCCCCGCCGGGCATCCCAGTCGATGCTGGAATCCCTGAATTCCCGCTGGCGGCAGATATTGCAGACTCCGGCGGAATCAAACTCTATCGTTTCGTATGTCTCGGGGAGACCACATCGACTGCAGCGCACAAGGTCGACGACGGGAAGCCGGCGTCTGCCGGCCTGTTCCTCCACCGCGGCCCGCCCGCTGGCCGTTGTTGCATCGAACATCGAGGCAACGTCGCTTGTGCCGGCGTCAGGCATGTGTGTACGATCCCGAACGCCACTCATCCGCGAACACGGAAAGCAGGCGAGGGTATCGGTCCGTCAAGCTGTCGCTCTAGATCTTTACCCGCGTCGACAAGCGATCCGATATGCTTGAAGCTTGAAGCATAGGCGCGGAGCACATGGTCGGTATCGCTTCGTGTAAGGC
>JALYOO010000175.1 GCA_030856845.1 Gemmatimonadota bacterium | reverse complement strand
CCCCGATCGTCGCTGCCATCGGTGGTCACGTTCTCAGACTTCGACAGAACGCCGCCGGCGGGATCACCGTTTACCTGATCGACGAAAACCGAAGATACGTCTACTACTACGCACACCTCGACCACTATTCGGATGCCATCACGGAAGGTCTCGCGGTGCAACAGGGATTCGTGATCGGATACGTCGGCACCAGTGGCAACGCGCCACCGGACACTCCGCATCTCCATTTCCAGGCGATGCGCATCGGCGATGGACAGCGTGACTGGTGGAATGGCACACCTGTTGATGTGCGACCGTTCATGACGAAGAGGGGAACAGCGACACAATGAAGGGAAGCGAGCGTGCGGACCTTCGCGCCGAAGCGCACCACTTGAGCCCGACTGTGCATGTCGGCCAGCATGGCCTGTCAGCGACGTTGATGACATCGCTCGACGACACGCTCCGCACTCACGAGCTGGTCAAGGTCAAACTCGGGAAAGCCGCGGACCTGAAACCGAAAGACGCCGCTGCCGCTCTGGCCCTCGCTACCGCCTCGGAGGTTGTACAGGTGATCGGACGCACTGCGACGTTCTATCGCGAGAATCCCGACATCAGCAGGAAGAAGGGAGATCTGCCTCCATGGAGACGTTGACCGGAATGGCCCCGGCGCACCTCGAGGTTGGACATCGCATCTCCGATCCAACCACCGACCTCCAGCACCCTGCGCTGGACGAAATGCGGTCCGCAATCGGATCGCATTGCACGGTGCTGTTCTTCCTTCGCGCCTTCACATGAATGAGCTGTCTCACACACGCCGCTCAGTTGGAGCGGCATCGAGGCAACATCGAGCAACTCGGCGGCCGCGTCATGGCGATCGGCCCGGGCAGCGAACAATCCGCCGCGCGGCTCAAAAAGCTGTTCAAGCTGCGATACCCTGTGTTCGGCGATCGCCGCGCGACGGTCTACGGCCTCTTCGGCCTGCGACGCGTTCTCGCGATCGTGCAGCAGAGCGGAGCAGCGGTCATCGACCGCGAAGGAGTCATCACGTATCTGCATCGAACGGCTAACCCGCAGGACGCGCTGCGGATCAAGGAGATCATTGGAACGCTGGAGAGGGGCGGGAGCTGACGCCGCGCCCCCACTCTAACGTCAGTACCTCCAGTACTCCATCGTCACGCCTTCGTCTTCGATAATCAGCGTGCTGCCGTTGAGGCGGCCGTAGTAGCGGTGCCCGCCCACCTCGTCGAAAGTGAACTCGCCATTGTAATAGTCGTAGTTACCATACGTCGAGGTGGAGTTGGTAGAGCTCGAGCCTCGTACTGTCTCACGCAGTATAAGCGCTTCCGTGAACGTCCCGTCATTTTCGATCGAGAAGTTCGCGTTCAGAATCTCGAGCCGGTAGCCGGACTCCTCGTAATACACAGCCGGCAGCCTTACGCCGTTGACGCTGCGCAGCTCGTACGTGCCAGCGACCCTTCCTGACCCGACCAGATCGACCGCCCCGCAACCCGCCAGAACGGTGGTAGCCATCAGTGCGGCAACCAGAAACCATGACTTCCGCATCTTGTTTCTCCATGTGTTGGCGGCCGGCCCCGATCCGGGTGGGCATCACCGTGACGCCAGGGGGGAACTGCCGGTCAACTTCGGTACACCAGAGACCGCAGAGGGCTCCGCCACGCAGAGATCCAGAGTCGCAGAGAGCGGCGACGCGATGACGCTTCAGTCGATGGTCTGGCTATTGGAGACCATCGTTCTATACTAGGACAACAGCAGAGCCAGGACCTCACCCAGCGTAGCTACGCTACATGGTTACGCGACAGAGACCCCACCGATGGGCGCAACCGCAGTCATAGCAATGATCAGGCGAAAGGAGCGCGAAGTCGTGGAAGACTTTCGCGCCGCGGGGGCAACCTCCGCCGCGACAGCCAAATCGCTCGATGAGGTCGGCATCCAGGAAAACCACATCGTGCGACGGCTGTGCAAACGCGAGGTTCTACGGGAGGCGTCCCCGGGCCAGATGTACCTCGACGAACGCGTCTGGACCGCCACCCGCGCAATGCGCCGCCGGATGGGAATCGTCATGCTCCTGACGATCGCCCTGGTGGGTCTGGGCGTCCTGTACGGAGTCCTGACCTTCAACTGACTCGCCTCTTCCCCGGGCGAAGGCATCAATAGAGCAAACTCGGCGAGGCGACGTCTCCGAACCACGCCGAACGCGGTTGATATTCACTTAACGGGGTCTATTTTTCGCGTACTGATCGAGCCGCTCGACCCTTACAGTAATCAATGCCCTACATCATCACCGAAGCCTGCAAGAACACCAAGGACAGAGCCTGCGTGGATGTCTGTCCCGTGGACTGCATATATGAGGGGCCCGATCAGCTGTACATCCATCCCGACGAGTGCATCGACTGCGGTGCGTGTGAGCCCGAGTGTCCCGTGACCGCAATCTTCCCTGAAGAGGACGTCCCGGCGAACCTCAAGGAGTACATTCAGCTCAACAAGGACGTCTTCAAGAGTCCCGACCCACCGGGCCGGCCCCAGCGCTGAACGTCAGGGTCAGGACCGATACAGGAAAAGGTCCTTGGCCACGAACGCTGCCGTCAGCACGACATATCCCAGGAACGTGCTGAGCTCGCTTTTCCACGCCTCGCGCCAATCGTGCGGTCCGGGCGCAGGCTCGTCCGGTTTCTCCGGCACCCAGCGCGGCGTGCAGTGCTTATAGTCGAGATACTCCCGCCCAAATGTCGACTCGAGCACACCCTCTTCGTAGCGGACAATCAGGCTGTACTCAGCCGCAAAGAGCAGCACTGCGATCGGCAGGAACCACAGCACACCGGAGATGACTACGAAGCCGATCCACACGAAGAAGTTGCCGTTGTAAAGCGGATTTCGCATCCACGCAAAAGCGCCATGCGTGACGAGCTTCGGCACGTTTCGCGATCGGCGCCGTGTTGTCGTACCAGCCGCTGCGACACCGGCCAGTCGAAACAATTCGCCCGCGATTACCAGCAGCGCGCCAATTACCCAGCGATTCGGGGATGTCGTGCCCTTCGCGATCAGCGGTACCGCCAAAAACAGAACCGGTAACCAGCCTCGATTTCGAAACAGTATCGCGCCGAGCCGAGCGGAAGGCGTGAGCTCCGCGGCGCTCATTTGAGCGCCGGGCGGAGTCGGCGGCGATCCCTGCGGCGGAGTCGTCCTCGGTGAAGTCATGCCGGAAGCGCGATTGGCCGCATGTCAGGCAGGCGGGTCCTCCCATGGGGAAAAGATCGCGCGCCATTCGTCCGGCACGGGAATCGATTTTCCTTGCGGACTGATCGTGACGTACACCACCTTCGCGTCGCACACCACCGCGCCACGCTGGTTGGTCGCGAGCTGCCGCACGGTGAAGCTCGTTTTCCCAATCGTCAGCAGCCCTGTGCGCACGATGAAATCATCGCCCGGCAAAGCCGGCATGATGTACGAAATGTCCACGTGGCGCACAACCGCCCACTGCGCGCGCTTGATGTAATCCCTGTACTCCATATGCTCCTCGAGAGCCGCCCATCTTGCTCTCTCGAGAAGCATCAGCATGTAGGCATGATTGACATGCCCCGCGGTGTCGCAGTCGCTCGGATGGATGTGGATCTTCAGCTCGTCAGGCATCGCGCGTCGAAAGTTAACCAGAAGAGGATTGGGCCCCGCGCCGTCTTCGTCTCATCGAGAGCAGCCGCGAAGGCCTTCGCGCTGTAAGTAGAGTCGAGCCTGATTCCGCTGTAGGCCTCTAACATTGCCGCCGCACGGTCGGCAGTCGCCAGTGGCCGGCCGTAAGCACCACCGAATACGTGGTGCGCCACGCGCACGCCGCGAGGATCCACTACTGGCATCGCCTCGCCGGTAATTTTCCGGATGAGCCGCGCAGTACGGCGGGCAAGGCCGAGCACCCGGGTTCGATTCACGAACAGCCGGGGACCGACTCGTGCGCCGATAACCTCGATCGAGCTTCCCGCTATCGCGAGTCCTAGCGCCATTCCCGCAACAGTGCCACCGCTCCCCAGCGGTAACACGATCGACTGGGGAACCGGCAGCTCACCGGACTTTATCTGTGCCGCAAGCTCCAGCGCTGCGTTCACATGTCCGAGAATTCCGAGAGGCGTGCTCCCTCCCAGCGGGATATAACGAACGTCGCTGGTGGCATGACGAAGACGAGCGCGGGCGATGGTCAACAAACTGCTCCGCGCGACCCTCGCACCCGGCACCATCTCAGCGATGCGCCCTGCCACCAGATCGGCGACGGGATTCATGTCGTGCGCCCACCGAAGAGCGACCATGCTCGCTCCCAGCCGCGCTGCATGCGTCGCGGTCGACAGAATATGCGTGGAGCCCGCCCCGCCAACAGTGAGAACCGTATCCCCACGTCTCACACCGCCGAGCAGGAACTCGAGTGCGCGGACCTTGTTGCCCGCACAACCCGGTGCGTTGAGATCATCGCGCTTGATCCACAGCTCGGCGGAGCCACCCATTCCGGTCAGCGGCTCGACCGGTGATGGGAGTGCGCAGAGCGACACACGAGGCAGCCGGCGCAGCGCCGGAAAGCGCTCGTAGAGCGGAATGGTGGCGTCAGCCTGCGCCGACACCGCGGGATATGTCGTAGCCACCTCCATTGCCTGATTCGCTAGATTGGCGGCATGGCTTCATCCGATTCCGGGACGCTTTCGTACCTCGACACTTCACAGATGGTCGACCAGTTTCTGGACGACATTTCGGGCGTGCGTGAGATAGCGCTGGATACCGAAGGTGCGAGCTTCCACCGGTTCATCGACCGAATCTATCTCCTCCAGATAACGACGCGCGACGGCAGCGCCATCATCGACCCCCTGCCGATTGGAATGCCAGCGCGACTCGGCGCCCTGCTCGAGGATCCCGATGTCGAAGTCGTGTTCCACGACGCCGACTACGACCTTCGCCTGCTGCACCAGGACTACGGGTGGCACGTGAACCGCATTTTCGACACGCGCGTTGCCGCCCAGCTGCTCGGCATCAAGGCCTTTGGACTCGCCACCCTGCTGGAGCAGTTCTTCGGAGTCAAGCTCGACAAGAAACACCAGCGCGCCGACTGGTCCTTGAGACCACTCACGCAGGGAATGCTCGACTACGCCGCGCAGGATACGCGGCACCTGCTGGATCTTCGCGACGAGCTCAAGACGCGCCTCGACAAGCTTGGACGCGCGGACTGGGCGCGCGAAGAGTTCGAGCGTCTCGAGGGAACCAGGTGGGCAGACGCGGACGACTCGCAGGCGTTCTTCCGCATCAAGGGAGCTCGTGACCTTACGCGCCGCGAGCTTGCGCTGCTTCGCGAGCTGGTGCCGTGGCGGGATTCAGTCGCACGAGACGTGGACCGCGCAACATTTCGCGTGATGGGCAACGAAGTATTGCTGGACATTGCGCGAACAGCCCCCCGCTCTGTGCGAGCACTGTCGTCACTCAAGGGAATGCCGCGAGGTATACTCGACCGCGGCGCGACGGCCATACTCTCCGCGGTCGAGCGCGGACTGGAGATCGCGGAAGAACATCTGCCGCGCTTTCCTCGCGCTCCGAAGTGGGAACGCGAGGATGACTTCGACGACATTGTGTCGCGTCTCAAGACTGTGCGTGATTCTGCAGCGGCTCGCTTGTCCCTCGACCCCGGGGTACTGTGCTCGAGGGAACGGCTGGAGGCGACTGTGAGAAAACGGCCGGCCCGCGTAGAGGAGCTGGAGGATGTGCCCGGCCTCAGGAAATGGCAGATCTCCGAGATGGGCGAAGAGTTCATCGCCGCTCTTGCCAGGTAGGAGCACTACACGAAGACCAGCTAGAACCCGAGGTACGCCCTTACACGCGGCTCCATTTTTTCCGGCGTCCAGAACGGACTCCACACGAGATTCATCTCCGCGCTTTCCACTCCGGGGAGCGATTTGATCTCCTGCTCGGCGTTCCCCATGATCTCCGGTCCCGATGGGCAACCCGGTGACGTCAGGGTCATGTCCACCCTCACTTTTGTCCCATCTATGTGAATGCCATAGACGAGGCCCATGTCGAGGATGTTGAGGTTGAGATCGGGATCCTTCACGCGTCGTAGCGCAAGCTTGACCTGATCTTCGCTCACGACTCCGGTGGTCGCGGGAGGTTCTTCACCGGTAGCGACACTCAACGGGATGGCGCGCTCCTCCGCGAAAGTATCATCCAGAATTGTGGGCTGGTTCTGATTGACGGAGTCAGCCGCCGGCGGCGCGGCTGTTTCGGGATGATCGCTCATCCCTGAAAGCTAGCGTCGCGAGCGCGTTCGTGTGGATTTCGCCGCCGCCGTTCGCGTGGCGGATTTGGCGCGTGCGGAGGCGGACCGTGCTCGCGCGCTCTTCGCCTTCAACCCCGAGCTTCTGGTCGAGGAGCGTTTGGCCTTGATGGCGGAGTTCTTCGACGACGTTCGCTTTGACTTCACCACCGAACTCTTCGAGGACGAGCGCTTCGCCTTTGCCGACGCGCTCTTGCTCGACCTGCTCTTCGAGGCGCGCGACGACGCTGACTTGCGGGACGCCGTCACACACTTCACACGGCTGCGCTTGCTGCCGCGTGCACCGCGCGACCGTCTGGCCTTCGTGCAGCGCACGGGCTGCGGCTTCGGCCGTGTCCACCCGACTTCCTGATCCGCGCGGAACGCAGTCGGCATGGCCAGAACAGGTGTGGGCCCGTCGAGGACAGCCAGCACTGCCGCATCAGAGAGATCAGAGCGAATGTCGGCGATGATCCGTGCGGGCCGCTGCGCTTTCGACGCGTGAACGCGGTTGGTGAGCAACACTACGAACATCTCGCGATCGGGATCTATCCAGATCGACGTGCCGGTGTAGCCGGTGTGGCCGTAGGCCCGTTCGGTGAGATAGCGGCCGGACCCGTAATCACCGTCGGCCGTATCCCATCCCAGCGCACGATGGCCTGCGGCTCGGCGCGTGAAGAGCGCGACGGTCGGCTCGCTCAGGATCTGCACGCCGTCGTAAGTCCCGCCGTTCAGCATCATCTGCGCGAAGATCGACAGGTCGGTGGCGGTGCTGAAGAGCCCCGCGTGACCGGCGACACCGCCGAGAGCGTAGGCGTTCTCATCGTGTACTTCGCCCCGCAGCGGGTAGCCGCGAGGCGGTGTGACTTCAGTCGGCGCGATTCGATAACGAAGGGAATCGGGCGGCCGATAGTAAGTGTCGCGCATGCCCAGCGGGCCGAACACCCGCTGGTTGAGGAAGATGTCCAGGCGCTGGCCGGAGACAGCCTCGACGATCATCCCCAGTACGTCTGCGCCGAGGTCGGAGTAGATGTAGGCGGCACCAGGGTAGTATTCGAGGGGCGTCTCGAGAATCATGTCGCGAGCTTGCTGCGGGCTCCGCGCGCGGCGCCAGAGATCGCGGCCGGCGGGAAGTCCGGAGCGGTGCGTAAGGAGGTCGCGAACCGTTACGCGATCGCGGCTTCCGCCAGAGAACGCCGGCAGGTAGCGAAAGACCGGCGCGTCGAGGTCGATCTTCTTCTCATCATAGAGAACCATCACGGCCGTGGCGGTGCCGACGACCTTGCTGAGCGAGGCTACATCATAGATGGTGTTCTCGGCGTCGACGTCACCTGAGACCGTCGACCAGGAAAGCCTGCCGAACCCTTTCTCCCAGACCGCGGCGCCCTTCCGCCCGACAACCACGGCAGCTCCGGGGTAACCGCCCGCAGCGATCCCTCTCTGCACCACGCGATCGATTGACTCGAGGCGGGATGCGGACATGCCGACGGCATCGGGTGCTTTGGACGGAAGACCGTCGCCACCGTGTACGAGCGTGAGCGCGGTCACAATTACCTTGAGCAATTTGAAGCTCCTTCGACTTCATCCGGGTACCGCTGGCATCACGCCAATGTTCCGGGGTACCAGACCGCATTCCCCGGCAACGCTTTACCAAGTTCACCTGACTTCCTGACGACCCGCCCCCCGGCTCGTCACCAGGGTGCACAAAGTAATACCCCACAAACGATTTCGCGCTCTTTTTTTTCTATTTGTGATATGCATGTTACGGTGTAAGCGGAGGTTTGGATTCAAGCTGCAGACGCAGGCGAAATTACCGCCTTCGGCAACGGTCCGAATGGATGGCGTGACTAATTTTCCAGACGGGATGCAAACCGACGAGTTGGAGCTCCAGCGAGCCATCAAGGGCGATGAGGCGGCGATGCGGCAGCTGTGGCTGCGGCACTCGCCCCACATCGACGCCGTTGTCCGCCGCCTCTGCGGCGACCACGACGTCGCGTCCGATATCGCGCAGGAAGTCTGGATCCAGATTTTTCGCGCCCTCCCCGGTTACCGGGGCGAATCACAGTTCGGAACCTGGGCGCACCGAATTGCAGTCAACCGCACGCTCAACGCGCTTCGCAAAATCAAGAGAATCGCGAAGCTCGAGAC
>JALYOO010000172.1 GCA_030856845.1 Gemmatimonadota bacterium | reverse complement strand
TCCCTCTTCCGCGTGCAGAGCTCAATGCACGAAACCTCACGGCCAACCCCACCTGCACGGCATAGCACTCCCCCTGCTGCGGCGAAGACACAGGAATCGGCTCGGGGAAACCCGGGCCGATTCTGTTTGTGAACCCGCGGCCATCCAGTTCTGGCGCAACGCATGTCCTGGCGACATCTTCATCGAAATGTCACTGGAGGGCTCCATGCTCGCAGGGCGTTGGGTCGCGATCGCTGTTCCGTTCCTGTTCCTGGGATGTGCCGCACAGACTTCTCCGAGGGGGGAAGACCTGCGGAGGGACGTCATTACGGAGGAGCAGATCGACGCGTCGCAGGCGGCGAATGCGTACGACGTGATCAAGAAACTGCGGGCCAACTTTCTGAGTCATCGGGGTCAGACGAGTCTTCGGGGAACTTCGTCTCCCTATCCCACCGTTTATGTGGACGATCAGGCCTATGGGCCCATAGCGTCGCTGCGCAACATCCCGGCGATCCAGGTCGCCGAGATACGCCTCTATAGAGCGTGGGAAGCGCAGTCGAAGTATGGAATCGGCAACATGGGGGGCGTGATCGCGGTCAGTACGCGCCACTGAAAGCTGTGGCGGCCCTTCGATGGGGCCGTTCCGCGAGGTCAATTTGCGAGGATCGGTGTCAAAAACGATCCGGCCGGGCACTACATAAGGAGGCAGCGTGTTTACAACTTGCTGCCCTTCCACTTGCAACTCCCTGTGTCCGCCTCTACATTTTCCTTACCTGATCGAGCCGAGCCGCTCTTAAGCGCCGCCGGTCGGGCTCTCCTCGTTTATTCGGGCAAGCATGTCAAGCCCTTATCGAAATTGCCGTAGAGGTCTGTCAACGCACGAGAACACGTGGCCGCGCCTCTACAGGTGACGGTCCGGTGTTCTGTACGTGTTCTCCGTGAAGATTGTTTCCGGAATGTATGGAAACCTGCGGGCTTCAGCTCATTACTTCGCCGCCACGATGGTGGCGCGCGGTCAGTTCAACCCCTAGAGGAGGGATGCGATGGCAGAAATTAGTCCTTAGATGGCTCGACGCCCGCATACTGAACACCGCGCTACTTCCGTGAATCCTCCGGATTGTGTTCAGCTTTGGCCGCGGTCGGACAGCAAACGCGCTGAAACGAGTATATCGGCATCAGTAACCGATGCCGTCACATCTACCGAACTTTGAGGTAACATGATTTCCAATAGACTAGTCGGACGGCTGCTCGGTGCCGGACTGGTTCTCCTCGCGTCGTTCGCGACGTCGACGAGTGCCCAGGCCCAGGCAGTGATCAGCGGCCGGGTAACTGACGCCGCGGGGAATGGCATTCCCGGCGCCAATGTCGTCATTCCGTCCCTTGGACTGGGTGTCGGCGGCAATACGAATGTCGAAGGCAATTACACCATCAACATCTCCCAGGCCAACCTTGGCCGCAGCGCTGTTCTGACCGCGCGCCGCATCGGCTTTTCGCCGTTGAGCCGCACCGTCACCATCGCCGCTGGAACGATGACTCAGAACTTCCAGCTGGCTCAGGATGCCCGCCGTATCGACGACGTCGTCGTGACAGGTGTCGCGGAAGCGACGTCGACGAAGAATCTGACGATCTCCGTCGGAAAGGTCGGTGAGGCACAGCTCAAGGAAGTCCCGGCTATCTCTCCGGCGTCTGCCCTCGCCGGTAAAGTGGCGGGTGTCCGCGTTTCATTCACGCAGGGTCAGCCTGGCTCGAGCCCGGCCATCCGTGTTCGTACGTCGACCAACCTTGGTGTAGGAACGCAGAGCCCGCTGGTCATCATCGACGGTGTGATCTCGCAGAACGGTCTAGCCGACATCAACGGCAATGACATCGAGTCGATCGAAGTCCTGAAAGGGGCCGCCTCCGCCAACACTTACGGATCATCGGCGGCAGCAGGCGTTGTCGCGGTGACCACGAAGCGCGGAAAGGACTCGCCGGAAGGAAAGGTGAGCTTTCTCACCCGCAATGAGTTCGGAACCTCGGAAGTCGAGCGCCTTGTTCCGCTGGTGCAGACTCATGCCTTCAAGCTCAATGCGGATGGATCATTTGTGCTTCTTCCAACGGGGCTTCGGGACATCGACCCTGATCACTATTTCGATAATCCGTATCCCGCGGGAACCTACCGGAATCAGCTCGAGGAAAACCTGCGAAGCGGCCGCAACGTGACCAACTACGCGCAGATCGCGCTTCGCCGCGGCAACACGAACTTCTCCACTTCATTCAGCCGCGACACCGATCGTGGAATTCTTCCGCTGCTGGAAGGCTTCCGTCGTCAGAACGTGCGCCTGAATCTTGACCAGGGAATTGGTGACAAGGCCGACGTTTCGGCCGCCATCACCTATGGCCTGTCCTTCAGCGACCAGACCCCGACGTCCCGCGCGGGATCCGGCTCCACCTTCTTCTCGCTGCTTCAGGCGCCGCCCGACGTGGACCTCCAGTTCCCGAATGGCCCCGGCACAACGCAGTACTCGCCGGTTCTTCCGCCCGCCGCAGCCGCCGGGACATCCCGTGGCAATCCGCTCCAGGATCTGGCGTTCCGCAGCTACAATGACCGCCGCGAGCGGATCATCGGAGCGTTCTCGGCACGCTATCGTCCGTTCAGCTGGCTGACGTTCGACGGCAGCTATGGCACAGACCGTCTGAACCGCCGCGAGTCGAACTTCTATGATCGCGGGCTCCTCGGCACGAACACGTCGAGAGAGACGGAGAGCGAGGGCTCTCTTGCCTTGAACAACGAGAATAACCAGGCCTCGAACTCGCAGGCCAGTGCGCTCACGAACTTCTCTTTCGGTCCGCTGCACTCGACGACCCGCTTCACCTATCAGTACGAGGAGGAGCGCAACAACACCTTCAACACCAGCACCGCGAAACTCCTCGTGGCTTCCGTGCCTGATCTCCAGGCCGGCGACCCGATCACGCTCAATGCGGGCTCAACGATTCAGAACATTCGCACGCTGAACGGAAGCATCGTCCAGAACTTCAACTACGGCGATCGCTACCTGCTGCAGCTGGTCGGACGCCGCGACGGCTCATCGCTGTTCGGAGCCGCAAACCGGTGGGCGAATTACTACGGAATCTCGGGTGCCTGGAGAATCAGCCAGGACTTCAGCATCCCGGGCTTTCAAGACCTCAAGATCCGTGCTGCTCGCGGAACCGCTGGTCTCCGTCCAGGGTTCGACTTCCAGTACGAGACCTATTCGGTGTTCGCCGGAACGCTCACCAAGAGTACAGTTGGGAACAAGAACCTCGAGCCCGCGTTGCAGACGGAGAACGAGTTCGGCGTCAACGCGAGCTTCCTCGATCGCTTCGACCTCGAGTTCGTGAAGTCGGATCGTCACACCGAAGGCGCCTTCCTGCTCGTGCCGCTGTCACTGGCGCAGGCAGGCGGATTCACCGCGCAGTACCAGAACGCTGCGAGAGTCGGTGGCCGGACGCACGAGATGTCTCTCAACACGCGCGTCTTCGAGAGGCCGAATTTCAGCTACAACTTTACCCTCACGGCTGAGCGTTCACGGCAGAAGATCGATGAGCTGAACCGTGCGGCATTTCGCACCGGCAGTGGGTCACAGAACCAGAACATTTTCTACTATCGCGAAGGTGAGCAGCTGGGCGTGATCTACGGCCATCGCCTGGCGCGGTCGATCGCCGAGCTCGCCGACAACCCGCTTAATGCGGGCAAGGATCTCAATGCTTCTTTCGAGCTGAATGATGACGGCTATGTGGTCGCCAAGGGTACGCGTGGGTTGGCCAGCGAGCGCGCCATTATATACGTCGATCCGACCGGAAGCAACAACGTCAAGATCGGCGACGTCAACCCGGATTATTCGTTCGGTTTGGCGAACACCTTCCGTCTTGGCGGCTTCACGCTGTATGGTCTGCTCGACGGAACGAAAGGCGGCAATATCTACAACTTCACGAAGCAGTGGATGTTCTTTGATATGCGTCACGCCGATTTCGACCAGGGCGGGAAACCCGCCGAGAACAAGAAGGCCCTCGAGTACTACAACATCGGCTTTTACGATGCGCTCGAGCCGAACAGCTATTTCGTGGAAGATGGCAGCTACGTGAAGCTTCGTGAGCTTTCGCTCAGCTACAACTTCGGCCAGGGCCTGCTCAACTCGATGCGCTTCCTCGGCTCCGGCCGCTCGGTCAAGGTTGCCTTGATCGGCCGTAACCTGAAAACGTGGACCGATTACACCGGCTTCGATCCAGAATCCAGCTCGAACGGAGACTTCAACTTCCGTATCGATGGCTTCCGCTATCCGAGCTTCCGCCAGATCACCGGCCAGATCGAGATCGGCTTCTAAACCAACCAGATTCGTTCGGGGGCGGGCAGCATTGTCTGCCTCCGGGTGAATTCAACGGAGCAATCAAATAATCATGAACTATAGAACTCGTTTCGTGACGCTGGTTGGGAGCGTAGCAGCTGTTTCGCTCGCCGGCGCATGTAACCCTGACTTGAACATCACCAACCCGAACGCGCCTGACGTGGAGCGCGCAGTCTCGACACCTGGTGATGTTCGTCAGCTGATCGGCAGCTCGTACAACACGTGGTATCTCAATGTGCAGGGTAATGCGAGACCGTATCCCGGAGTCGCTACGGCGGTCATGGCCGACAATTTCACCATGGCCTTCGGAAACTTCGGCGCGCGCTTCAACGGGCAGGAGCCCCGCCTTGCCTACAACAACAGCTCCTCGGCCGACGACGGCCGTCTCACAAGTGACGTCTACGACGGCCTTTACGGCGCGCTTGGCGCCGCCAACGATGGACTCAACGCCATCAAGCGCGGATTGAAGGTAGCTGTCAACAAATCCGCCGCCGACGAAACTCCTCAAATGCAGGCGCTGGCATACCTGATACAAGGCCTGTCTCTCGGTATGGAAGCGCTTCTCTTTGACAGGGGATTCATCATCCTCGAAGACACTGACAACGAGGCTGCGACGCTTCAGCCGTACACCGCGGTCAGTGCGGCAGCGATTGCCAGCATCGACAAGGCGATAGCCGCGGCAGCGGGAAAGACGTGGTCGATTCCTGGCGAATTCACTCCCGGTATGACGCTGACGGCCGAAAAATTCGCCCGCATGGCCAATACCATGAACGCCCGCCAGCTGGCATACCTCCCTCGTACCGCGACAGAGAATGCCGCGGTAAGCTGGGCAAAGGTCCTTCAGTACGCCGACAAGGGGATCAGTTCCGGCACGCCGTTCGACCTCATGATTCAGGGTGACGGCGGCAACAACTGGTATGACCTTCTCAAGGGGTATTCTGATCTCGAGAGCTGGGTGCGCGTCGACCAGCGTGTAGTGCAACTCGCCGATCCGTCGCAGCCATTGTTGTACACTTCTGCCACGCCTCCCGCTCGGGCCGTGTCTGCCGACAAGCGGTGGGCGACTGGAACCCCCGACGCGAGTGGCAACGTCAAGCAGGAGGGCGCCGATTTCTGGTTCTATAGGACCATTCCCTTTTCCGTAGCCCGCGGTACCTACTTCTTCAGCCAGTGGGGCCACGCACGCTACATTGAACACTCGTATGAAGCCGACGCACCGTTCCTGACGGCAGTGCCGTACGTGCTCGCTGCTGAAAACGATCTCCTCATCGCCGAGGCCCTCGTGAGGACTAGTGGTGACAAGGGACGCGCAGCGGCGCTCATCAACAAGACTCGGGTGGGTCGCGGCGGACTGTCGGCACTTTCGGCGGGCAGCAGCAACAACGACCTCCTCGCCGCGATCTTCTATGAGAGAGACATCGAGCTGTTTGGCTCAGCTGCCGCACAGCCGTGGTTCGACCGTCGTCGTGTGGACACGAACCTGACCTACAATGGACTTCCCCTCGGCAACACGTGGGGCTTCCGCGGCGGGTCAAACCTTCAGAAGGGAACTCCGCGGCACCTTCCAGTGCCCGCGAAGGAACTCGAGACTCTCGGCATGCCGGTTTATACCTACGGCGGCAACACGCCGAACCCGGTCTTCCCGGAGATGTAACACTCTGAAGGTCGCATGAAGAAAGGGCACGTCTCGAGAGGGGACGTGCCCTTTTCCTGTAACGCTACCAGGCCGTCGGCAAAAAAAGAGTCCCGATTCCGGGACTCTTCGATTTCGCGACGCCAGCCCGCCGGTGTTAGCCGCCCGACACGCGAAGGTTACCACACGCTAGTAGGCCCGCGAGATTCTGCTGCCTCTCGCGATAGATGTTGATGTGGTAAGTCCCCTGCGTCGGGAACTCGAACGGGAGGTCGGCAGTCGTTTGCGCTCTACCGCCACCGCCGATCTGAAGCTCCGGGAAGTTGTTGATCGGAATCACCGG
>JALYOO010000024.1 GCA_030856845.1 Gemmatimonadota bacterium | reverse complement strand
TCATCGGGGCGCTCGCCGCCGGAGCGACCGCTAAACAGATTGGCGCGCTGGAGCACTTCGGGGTACGGATCGGGCTTGCCTTTCAGATCATGGACGATGTGCTCGATGTCACCGCATCAACCGGTGCGCTCGGCAAAACTGCGGGGCGCGATGCGCAGCTTGGCAAGAGCACTTACCCGCTGTTGCTCGGCGTAGATGGCGCAATCGCGCGGGCCGAAACTCTCGTCGTCGGCGCTACGGAGGAGCTTCGCAACGGAGGCGTAGTCTCTGCAGAGCTCGAAGGCATTGCATCTTTCATTGTCTCACGCGGTCACTGACGCCAACTTCGCACAATGTCCATTCTCGACCAGATGCAATCCCCGGAAGCACTCAGAACGATGTCGCGCGATCAGCTGCGCGACGTTGCCGCGGCCATTCGCGTGCGGCTGATCGAAGTGTGCTCACGCACCGGTGGACATATCGGGGCCGGGCTCGGCGTGGTGGAGCTGTCAGTCGCCCTTCATGCCGCGTTCGACACGCCGCGCGACCAGCTCGTCTGGGACGTCGGGCACCAGGGGTATCCGCACAAGCTGCTGACCGGTCGCAACGACAGTCTCGACTCGCTTCGGCAGGAGGGCGGAATATCGGGATTTCTCAAGCGCACCGAGAGCGAGTACGACACCTTCGGTGCGGGGCACGCCGCTACAGCCATCTCTGCTGCGCTGGGCATGGCGACGGCGCGCGATCTCAACGGCCACAACTTCAAGGTCGTCGCCGTGCTTGGCGACGGCGCACTCACGTGCGGCCTCGCCTACGAAGGTCTCAACAACGCCGGCGCGTCGGCCCGTGATTTCATCGTCATCCTCAACGACAACGAGATGTCTATCGCGCCAAATGTCGGCGCGATGTCGAAGTACCTCACCTCCATTCAACGCAACCCGTTGTACAACCGTCTGCGCTCGGCCATCGGTTCAGTGATGGACGCGACGCCGCCAAAGCTCGCGGCGGTGGCGACGATCGTGCGCAAATGGGAAGAGAGCGTCAAGGCGTTTCTCACGCCGGGCGTGCTCTTCGAGGAGCTGGGCTTCCGCTATTTCGGACCGATCGACGGTCACGACATCGACGTGCTGATGGATACGCTCGTCGCCGTGCGTGGATTCAGCGGACCGCGGCTCGTTCATGTCATCACACAAAAGGGTAAGGGATTTCCGGCGGGTGAGCATACCGAGAAATGGCATGCGCTGCCGGCGGGACATGACCCTGCAACGGGCAAGCAGCTCAAAGTGTCGTCCGCCAACGCCGGGTACACCGCCGTCTTCGGAAAGGGATTGGCCGAGCTCGCCGACGAGAACGACAAGCTGACGGCGATCACTGCCGCAATGCCGAGTGGAACCGGGACTGGCATCTTTGCGGCCGCGCATCCACAGCGTTTCTTCGACGTCGGCATCGCCGAAGGGCACGCAGTAACCTTTGCCGCCGGATTGGCAACGCAGGGTATCCGGCCGGTGTGTGTGATCTATTCCACGTTCCTGCAGCGCGCCTACGACAACATCATCCACGACGTCGCGATTCAGCATCTTCCCGTCGTGTTCGCGATGGACCGCGCCGGACTTGTCGGTGAGGACGGGCCCACTCATATGGGCCTGTACGACATAGCGTACATGCTGGCCGTGCCGGGAATGACGGTGACCGCGCCGAAAAACGGCCGGGAGATGCTCGGACTTCTGCGCAGCGCGATGAATCACGATGCGGGCCCGGTGTGCATTCGCTATCCGCGAGATGCCTCGCCCGACATCGTGCCGCCGATCAGTGAGGTGGAGGCGATTCCCTATGCAACCTGGGAAATTCTGCGCCGCGGCGCCGGCTCGCGAGACACCGCGGGAGGAATCGCTATTCTCGCTCTCGGCACGATGGTGCTTCCATCGCTCGCGGCAGCGGAGATACTGGCTGAAGAAGGAATCAACGCCACGGTTGTCAACTGCCGGTATCTCAAGCCACATGATGAGGGAGCACTCTCCGCCATTGTCGCCGACAATCGGCACATCGTCGTTGTCGAGGAAGGAACTGTGGTGAACGGCTTCGGCGCGCACATGGCGGCGGTCGTGGGGCAGCTCGACTCGTCAGTCGGGGTGATCGCACACGGCGTCCCGGACGAATTCGTCGAGCAGGCGCCGCGCGCGAAGCAACTGGCAGCCGTCGGGCTGGACGCGAATGGCATCGCGAACCGAGTCAGGGAGCTCAGGCAAAGCGACCCACGCAGCGCGCGCCTTCGCGCTGGCTGATGCGCCTCGGCGTCATCGGTCATACCGGCTACGACGGCCTGCCGGAAATTCTGGCCGCGTTGTTCAAGGCGGCGCCTGCGTTTGGCTTCGAGCTCTCGTTTGAAAAAGAGCTGCACGAAGTCGCGCGGGCCGGCGAACGGCTCGATGGCCCCGGCGGCCTGGATGCTCTGCTGACGCTCGGCGGAGACGGAACCTTATTGCGCGGGGCGCGCTTCCTCGCGGGAGCACAGGTTCCCATTCTCGGGATCAACCTGGGCCGACTGGGCTTTCTGACGACCTGCGGAAGCGAAGAGATGGATACCGCGCTCAAGCTGCTCGCCGACAGGAAGTTTGTCGCCGAGGCGCGGATGACTCTCACTGCGAGTGCGGTGGATGATCGTGGCGCAACGCGGCAGCAGTGGGTTGCACTCAACGATTTCGTTCTGCATAAGGGCGGCTTCGCCCGCGTCGTCCGCCTCGCTGTCTCAGTGAACGGTGATTCAATCGGTACGTACGCTGCCGACGGGATAATAATCTCGACACCCACCGGCTCCACCGCGTACAGCCTGTCGGCCGGCGGCCCCGTTGTAGTGCCAACGGTGGAGTCGATCATCCTCACGCCTATTTCCGCCCACACTCTCGCGGTGAGACCGCTGGTCATTCCGCCTACCGCGGAGATCGCGATCGCCGCCGCGGAGGATTCTCATGAGCTGCTGGTTACTGTCGACGGGCAGGTAGGAACCAAACTCGTCGCGGGCGAAAAACTCGTCGTCAAGCGCGCGGCACAACCTGTTCTGATCGTGCGGCTGCACGGTACCAGCTTCTTTGAGCGGATGCGCCTCAAGCTTGGATGGGGAGGCCTGCCGGAAAGAGACGACCCACCGCAATGCTGATCGAGCTCAGGATCCGCAACTTCGCCATCATCGAGTCGGTGGCACTTCCACTTGCTGGCGGATTCAATGTTCTGTCAGGGGAGACAGGCGCAGGAAAATCAATCATCGTCGGCGCCCTCAGCTTCCTGCTCGGTGAGCGCGGCAGCTCGGATCTGATTCGCACAGGGAGCGACAAGGCAAGTGTCGAAGGGCTGTTCGACCTTGCAGGCTCGCCGGACATCGCACGCATGATCGACGACCGCGGCATCGAGGCGGACGAAGGAACAGTACTGCTGAAACGCGAGATTTCTTCGGCCGGTCGTGGGCGAGCATGGGCCAACGGCTCTCAGGTTACTGCCACCGTCCTGGCGGAGATCGGTCGGTCGCTGGTGAATCTGCACGGGCAACACGAAGCTCAGACGCTGCTCGATGCGGAATCGCAGCGGGATATTCTCGATACTTTCGCCGGCTCAGTGCAGCACGCAGAGCGCGTCCGCGATGCGCATTCGGATCTGTCCGCGTTGCGCAGTGAGATTGCATCGCTCGAGTCGAGACGGGACGAGGCCGAGCGGCGCGCTGACTTCCTGCGGCATGTAGTGCGCGAGATAGAAGACGCATGTCTCGTTCCGGGAGAGGATTCGCGGCTGGAGGATGAAGCCCGTGTTCTCGAGAACGCCGATGAGCTGAGGACGCTGGCTGAGACCGCTGTCGCCGCTTTATCTGCTGACGAGCACAGTGTCATGGAGAGACTTGGTGTCGTGAATCGTGCGCTCGGCGGGGTGCAGCGAGTGGATCCCGCCGGTGCGCGGCTTCAGGAGCTTTTCGATGCTGGGTTCTACGCACTTGATGAGCTCGCGCGTGCGCTCGACGAGTACGGGCGATCCGTGGATCTCGATCCGGAACGACTGGGTACCGTGCGCCTGCGCCGCGACTTGATCTACTCGCTCGTGAAGAAGTACGGGCCGTCGCTCGAAGACGTCATTGACACGGGGCGGAAATCGCGGGGAGAGCTCGATCTCGTCGACTCCGCGTCGTTCGATCTTGCCCGGCTCGAGGCCCGGTCTACCGCGGCGTCGCAGCTTCTTGTCGCGAGCTCTCAACGACTGTCTGCGTTGCGCGCCGCAGCCGCGAAAAGGCTGGCGAAGGCGGTAGATGGGGTGCTCCCGGAGCTGGGAATGACCGAAGGACGATTCTTTGTCGAGCTGGAGAGCAGGGAACACCCCGACGAGAACGGCTTCGAGGATATCCAGTTTAGCGTTGCACTGAATGCCGGGCACGAGGCGCGTCCACTCGCGCGCGTCGCGTCAGGCGGGGAGCTGTCGAGGGTGATGCTCGCGCTCAAGACGATACTGGCGCGCGCGGACAAGGTCCCTACTCTCGTGTTCGATGAGGTCGATGCAGGCATCGGCGGGAAGGTCGGGTTGCAGGTGGGCGACACGCTGCGAAGAGTCGCCGAGCATCATCAGGTGTTCGCCATCTCGCACCTGCCGCAGATCGCGGCGCGCGCCCACAGCCACATCGTCGTAGCGAAGGCGTCGAAGGCCGGAGTGACGACGGCGGACATCAGCGTTCTCGAGGGATCCACCCGAGTCGTCGAGATCGCGCGAATGCTCGGCGGCGATCCCGAGAGCAAGGTGAGTCGCGCTCATGCGCGGGAGCTGCTCGACAGCGCATTGCCGGCGTGATCATAGCGCCTCCGGAAATTCCGTGGCAAGTGACGGGTAATCACTGGATAACTCTGCCCTGCATCCACCCGGCGGACGCGTCGATTCATCTGCTCGGTGTACTGCACTCAGGAGCGCGGGCCGCCATCGAGTTCGCGGGAAGTCCGGATTTCGTCGGCGGCGGAGGGCGCGCACTCGCGGCTTTGACGATCGTTGTCAACGGCGAGGAGCACGCGGTGGGAGCCGGAGGGCTGGCGTGGGAGCGTGAGCTTGGATGGATCCCCTCCTTCAGCTCGCGGGTTGGCGACCTCGTCATTCGTGGTACTATCTGCGCTCCGCATGGAGTGAATGCCGATGTTGCCGGTGTCGTGGTGTCCGTGCAGGTTGACAATCGCGGTAGCAGCCAATCCATGGTGACACTCGCGCTTAGCGGAGGGCTCGGTCACCGGCAGCTCCGCGTGCGAACGGCGAGGACATTGGGGGATGCGCACAGGGTCTCAGAGGTTGATGGTGCGGCGGTGCTCGATGGAGCCGATGCGCCGGGATACCTTGCGCTCGCGATTGGAGGGGATGGCGCTAAGGTCGAGGTAAATGAGTCCACATCCACCTTCCGGCTGGCGATCGGGATGACGGTACCCCCGGGAGAAAATTTCGAGAGCGCTTTCCACATTGCCGCAGGACCGGAGCGCGACGGAGCGCTGGCGACTCTGGGCGTGATGCGCCGGCGCGGTTGGCGGTCGTTGCTTGGTGCAACTCGAGCTGCACTTCGGGAGATGGAGCCGGTGACCGGAGTCGCTTCGGCCGACCGCCTCATTGCGCGCAGCATGTTCTTCGCGTTCTTCTGCGCAGTTGGCCGTGCACTCGACGACGCGCACGTGTATGTCGTGCGCAGCCGGATACCCTGGAACGGGCATGGGATTACCATCCGGGACTGGGAGGCGCTCATGTGGGTGCTGCCGGCCGTTCAGCTCGCAGACGCGGGACTCGCGCGAGAGCTTCTTCTCCGGATCTGTGAGCTGCACGGCTATGCTCCCGGCGGAGGAGTTCACTACCTCGACGGTTCAGTGTTCGAGGCCGGATTCTCTCTCGAGGGAGCGTGCGCATTTCCGATAGCGGTCGACGCGTACATCGTGCAGACGAGCGATGACAAGATTGTCGAAGAAGCGGTCCTGGCCGATTCTCTTTACGGCGCGAACGAAGACATCGGGACACGCCGGCACGGCCAGTATCCACTGTATGCTACGGAGGTCAACCCCGATGGCACTGTGCCGGTGCATCCTTATACAGCCCACGGTAACGCGATAGCTGCGCTGGCGTTCGACATCCTCAAGCGAACGCTGGACGAAAAGACCGCGGAAAAGGTCGAAGACGCGGCTGCTTCGCGCGCGGCGCTGCTACGGCATTTCGCGATCGACGCTGGCGGCAAGCAGACACTTGCATCGTCAACGGACCTTGCCGGCGGCTCGACGACGCAGGGAGAACCTTCGGCGTCATTATATTGGCTCCCATATTACGACCTCATCTCGCGCGATGATTCGATTTATCGCCGGACCTCGAAGAGGCTTGACGGCGAGCCTGCAGGTGAGCTGCTGACACGCTGCGCCCGTCTCGTCGGGCCGGCAAGCTCGGAGGCGCTCGAATGGCTCAGGCGCGCGCCTCTCGATGGAGGGCTGGCGGCAGAGTTGCTGGATGCGGACGGGCGCGCAGTCGGCAATGGCGGTGACGCTGCGTTGTCAGGTCTGATGGCGTATCTGTCGTGGTATGCGGTGCACGCACTCGGGGCCAAGGCGTAGCATTGACATTTGCGGCGGGGCAGGGAGCACGTCCGCTTGAACGCGTGTTGCGGGGCCGGTAGCTTCCGTCTCGC
>JALYOO010000153.1 GCA_030856845.1 Gemmatimonadota bacterium | reverse complement strand
TAAGGGTGGCAACGCAACGGAAACGAAAACGGAGACGGTAAAGGAAACGGCCCGCCGGGCAACGTCTACGCGATGAGTAACGCACAGGGCGGGAATGTCGTCGTCGTCTACAATCGTCAGAGATCGGTTTCACCACGAGCTTCTTCGGCGGTGGCCGCATCTCCAGCTACCGTGTCGGTTCGAATGGCTCACTGGAGCTGATCGATGGAGCAGCCGCCGACGCGACAGTGACTGATGGTGCGAGCGATCTCGCGCTCAGCAGGAATAGCCGGTATCTGTACCAGCTCAACTCGCTCGGCGGAACCATCAGCTCATTCCGCGTCGAAAAGGACGCGGACCTTGTGCTGACTCAGATCGTCACACCCTTCGGGCCGAACCCAATGGGCGCTCCGCTCGGACTTGCCGCGCGCTGATTAGGTCACGGGGTCTGGCCGGATGTCAATTCGGTCGGACCTCTGACCACCGACGGACGGCGCGTGAACTTGCCTATCCTTACTGCTCCCGACGCCACTCATAAAGAGCCCCGTCGAACGTGTACGTCAACAGCGTTCCGCTGATCGTCCCGGGGTAGGGCGTGACCGGGGGCCCGTCGGAAGTAAAAGTCAATTGGGTGCTATTGCTGAGCGAGTAGGTTCCGGCGTCGGTACTGGGCGCGGCTATTTTAGTCTCGCTCGGGAGTACGACGGAATCCGCGGAATACTGCTTCGAGTAGCGGCGGTCAGCGCGAAGTTGCAGGCGGCCGGAATTGAGGATTATTCGGAAAGTCGTGCCCGAAAAGGCGGTGAAAGGCAGTCGTTGCCCATTGTAGGTCTCGAGCACGTAATTGGCGGTGACGGATTGGGGCTGCGGCGCCGTCACCTCAGGCGTTTCATCCTTGCCCCCGCCGCTACACGCAAGAGTGGTCGAGAGGACAAGAATTGCCATCCCCGCTAGTCTGCCGTTTCCGGTCCGGCTCGTGTGCAACTTTTGATTGATAAACATTCGTCCAAGGTAGGGCTAGCAAGCGCGGAGGGGCCATACCCGCTTTGATGGCATCGGAATTATCTTACGCGCTGTTCGGTAAACCACCGAAGGCCGAACTTTCCCGACCAGCCAATGAGCCAGGCCAAGTGACTACACAGATCGCAGGTGACACCAAGTCGCTCGTTGCGCTCGAAAATCAGTGGAGCGCCAACAACTACCATCCACTCGACATCGTCGTCGAGCGTGCTGAAGGCCCCTGGCTTTACGATGTCGAGGGAAAGCGTTACCTCGACTGCCTGAGCGCCTACTCGGCCGTCAGCCAGGGCCACTGTCATCCGCGCATTCTCGAAACCATGCGCGATCAGGCATCGCGCGTAACTCTCACTTCGCGTGCGTTCCGCAACGACCAGTTCCCATTGTTCTGCGAAGAGCTCGCGCGCTTCTGTGGAATGGATGCGGTACTGGCGATGAATACCGGTGCCGAAGCAGTCGAGACCGCAATCAAGGCCGCGCGACGCTGGGGCTATCGCATCAAGGGAATTCCCGACGGTGCCGCCGAGATCATCGTATGCGAAAACAACTTTCACGGCCGTACCACGACGATCGTCGGCTTTTCGTCCGAAGCGAGTTATCGCGATGGATTCGGGCCGTTCACGCCGGGCTTCGTCACTGTCGCGTTCGGCGATGCGAAGGCGATCGAGTCAGCGATAACCCCGAACACCTGCGCTGTGCTCATCGAGCCCATCCAGTGCGAAGCCGGCATTCTCATTCCGCCGGATGGCTACCTGACGGAGATTGCCGCGATCTGCAAACGCAATCAGGTCCTTCTCCTGGCTGATGAGATCCAGACGGGACTGGGCCGCACCGGCAAACGCTTCGCCTTCGATCAGGAATCAGTGAAGCCGGATGCGTATATCCTCGGCAAGGCGCTGTCGGGTGGGTTCTATCCCGTGTCCGCGTTCGTCGCCAGCCGCGAAGTGATGGATGTCTTCGACCCCGGCAGCCACGGCAGCACGTATGGTGGAAATCCTCTCGGCTGTGCCGTCGCGCGAACGGCACTTGCGGTTGTCGAAGAGGAACAACTCGCCGAGCGATCAGATGAGCTCGGTGCATGGCTGCTCGACGAGCTGCGAAAGATTCGTCATCCAAAGATCAAGGAGGTTCGCGGCCGCGGACTGCTGATTGGAATCGAGCTGACTGTCGCTGCGCGGCCTTTCTGCGAGTCGCTCATGAACGAAGGACTGCTCTGCAAGGAAACGCACGACCGGGTAGTTCGCCTGGCGCCGCCGCTGGTTGTCGGCCGCGACGATCTGGAATGGGCGCTGGCCCGGATTAAGAAAGTGTTTGCAGAAATGGAGTGAGGCTCCGCCGCGCAGTTGAATAGGCGCCGGATCATCGCTCGTTTCGCGGCGGCAATTCAGTGTCTGAGACTCTGCCGAACTTTATGACATTATTGCGCTGACCGGCGGTTTCTTAATGAGGTCTTAACGCGACCCACTGTAGTGTCCATCTGCGTTGGACACAGCTCCCATTCGGGAGACAAGGAACACTACGATGTAAAGCAGGTCCAGCATTGCGATCTCCCACTGTAGCTGTCCTTTGTTTCAGTGTCGTGTCGATGCTGCTCACTTACCTCGCGCTTTCGTCTTCAGCACCTCCTTCCGCTCAACCCACAGGCGTTTCCCGCCGTAATAAATCGGCAGGCGTTCGAGACGGCCGCCTCGTTCACTTCGAACACGAACTGGCAGTCATATAGCGGCGAGTCGACGATGTCGTACTTCTCGCAGATGACGCAGCTTGCGTTTCACAACTTCGTTTCCGGTGCGGTCGGCATGGCGATAGCCGTCGCCGTTGCGCGCGCTGGAAAGCTCGGGAACTTCTGGCAGGATCTGGTTAGAGGCACTCTCTATGAGCTCGACGATATCGAAGACGTCGTTGACCGCTTGAGTGAATCCCTCGCTGCCGCGAACCGGTCGCGTGTCGCGGCAGTTGGAGCGTCGGAATCACGAAGAAGTGAGCGTGCGGAGCTGATCGTGAAGACAGTCGCCGGGATGGAGCGCGAGTTGGAACAGATTCGCCTGCCCCTCCACATTCTGCTGGAGAACCACTTCGGAGATCTGAACGAGAATCAGGAGGAAATGCTGGGCGCTGCGAGGACCGCTGCGGAAGCTGCGGACGCACAGCTGGAGCGATTGAAGCGGATAGCTGCGCTGGGCCTCGGGAACCTGCCTTTGCGCCGCGACCCGATCAGGATAGCCGACGACTGATAGAGGCTCAGGGCGGTACGGTCTCTGCAACACCTGAGCAAGCTCGAATCTGGCTGGCGCCGTAGCCGAGGCTGCTGGGCCTCGGAAATGGGGCCGATAGTTGCAACGACCATTGGAAACGGGCATCCAGCTCGTGAAAGGATGGCGTGAACCGGCGCGCTCAACCTGCGATCCCGCAGACCTGACGACATGGCAGAATTGGGCGGCAGATACCGCAGCGTCATTGAGACGTCGCCGGACGGCGTAATCGTGATGGACGCCGGGGGCACAATCGTCTCAGCCAATTCAGCTCTGATGCGGATACTGGGATACGAGCCCGAAGAACTCATCGGCCAGCCGCTCACCGTCATCATGCCCGAGAGGTATCGGCAGGGCCACCGCGACGGGCTGCAACATTACCTCGCAACCGGCACCCGGAAGCTCGACTGGCGATCGATCCAGCTTTCCGGATTGGACAAACAGGGTTGCGAGATTCCTCTCAGCATCGCCTTCGGGGAGTTCGAGGAGAACGGCGAACGACTCTTCACGGGAATACTGCGAGACAGATCCGCGGAGAAGAAAACCGCTGACCTTCTCGAGTTTCTCGCCCGTATCGGCCCCGCGCTAAACTCCACGCAGCTGCACTACGACCAAACGCTCGCGGGCCTGGCCGAGCTGGCGGTGCCATACCTTGCAGACTGGTGCGCCGTCGACGTGCTGTCCGACGAGGGCGAGATCGACCGACTCGCGGTTGCGCATTCGGATCCGGCGAAGGTTTCGCTCGCGACGGAGCTGCAGACACGTTATCCGGCGAATCGAGATGCGGATGTTGGTCCACCAATGGTACTGAGAACGGGTCGCTCCCAACTTGTCGAAGAAATTCCCGAAAGCTTTCTCGAGGCGCTGGCGAGAGATGGGGAGCACCTCGAAACCATCAAGTCATTAGGACTTAGATCGTATGCCGTGGTTCCACTGACTGCCTTTGGCCGCGTGTACGGTGCGTTGACGCTGGTGCAGGCCGAGTCAAAGCGCCGCTTTGTCGCTGCTGACCTGCCATTGCTCGAAGACCTCGGCCGGCGTGCAGGACTCGCCGTTCACAATGCGATTCTCTTTCGGGATTCGCTCTCCGCCAACGAGAAGCTGGAAGAGCAGGCGATGGAGATGGAGCAGCAGTCGGAAGAGGCGCAGGCGCTGACGGAAGAGCTCGAGGCCCAGACACAGGAGCTGATGACCACTGCACGCGACCTCGAAAAAAAATCATCCGAGGCCGAGCTGGCCAACAAGGCGAAGTCAGAATTCCTCGCCAACATGAGTCATGAGCTGCGGACGCCGCTCAATGCCATCGGCGGTTACGTTGAGCTCCTGCAGATGGGGTTGCGAGGGCCGGTAACGGACGAGCAAACCACCGATCTCGAGCGCATCAAAGCCAGCTCGAACCATCTTCTCGGCTTGATCAACGACATTCTTAATTACGCGAAGGTCGACGCCGGCAGAATCGATTACCGGCTCGAATCGATACCGGTTCGCGAGGTAGTAGCCGAAGCGGAAGGGATGGTGGCACCGCAGATGGAGCAGCGCGGGATGACGTACGAAAGCAAATATTGCGGACCCGAAATCGACATCGTGGCGGATCGTGACAAGCTGCGACAGGTAC
>JALYOO010000140.1 GCA_030856845.1 Gemmatimonadota bacterium | reverse complement strand
CACGCGCCGGCGTGCCCGACTCTATCAAACGTGATCTACCATGGCACGGATGATTCGGCCTGTCTACGCAGGCCGGTGCCGGCGTGCACGGATGATTCGGCCTGTCTACGCAGGCCGGTGCCGGCGTGCACGGATGGAACGGTCTGTCTACGCAGGCCGGTGCCGGCGTGCACGGATGGAACGGCCTGTCTACGCAGGCCGGTGCCGGCGCGCACGGATGGAACGGCCTGTCTACGCAGACTTCAGGATGAAACGGGTTGACTGCGGCGCTTGCGTCGGAGTTCTCGACCTTCACATACGCGGCGCCATTATCCGATACCACCGCTGGGCCTGTGAGCGTATCCGACGTGCAAGCTCCTGCTCCAAAGACCAGAGCCAATGCGAGGGCGCTCATGGTCAACCTTCGGGTGCTTATCACTGACATTCTCCTTCTGGCTCGGGGGCCAGTGAACTGGTGGTACAACGAGGGTCTGGGTATCGTGCAAACGAGAATCGCCGTCAGGACCATAAGGAGTGATGTGACACCGCTCCTGTCCAGTCCTTTTTTTCCGCTAGACGGGCCTCGCATATCGCGAGCCGGTGTGTTTCCGACGAGGGTTTTCCCTCTAGGAAAGGGGATTTTGCAATGGGTCCCATGGACTTTCAAAAGACTCGTAACATTTTGGTTAAGCCGTCTCGTAAATGGATGTTTATCGCATTCCCGTCTGCGGATTTGTTGCTGCCGCGGATTTCGGTCGTCCGCGAGCGGCACGTTGCTGCGCCGATAGGGTGAGTTAAGTTTTACCACTCCCTGACATCTATTCATCACGCCTGAATGACTGACTACAAGCACGCGACTGTCCCCCGGAATGGCGAACGCATTGCATTCGCTGACGGAAACCTTTCCGTGCCGCCGCGTCCCATCATCCCCTTCGTCGAAGGCGACGGCACCGGGCCGGATATCTGGCGCGCGTCGGAACGAGTCTTCGACGCGGCGGTTGAAAAGGCGTACGGCGGCGAACGCAAGGTCGAGTGGATGGAGGTGTTCGCCGGCGAGAAGTCATTCAAGCGGTTCGGCGACTGGCTGCCGCAGGAGAGCATCGATGCGATGCAGGAGTTCCGTGTGTCCATCAAGGGTCCGCTCACTACTCCGGTGGGCGGAGGCATCAGGTCTCTCAACGTCACGCTGAGGCAGGTACTCGATCTGTACGCGTGTATCCGGCCCGTCCGGTATTTCGAAGGCGTGGGTGCCCCGGTGAAGGAGCCTCACAAAGTCGACATCGTGATCTTCCGCGAGAACACGGAAGACGTGTATGCCGGTATCGAGTGGAAGGCAGGGTCTCCCGAAGCCGACAGCATTCGCGAATATCTACACTCGACATATGGCAGTGAGATTCGGGAAGGATCGGCGATTGGCGTCAAGCCGATGTCCGCCTTTGGTTCGAAGCGCCTCGTCGAGATGGCGATCCGTTTCGCCGTTTCCAAATGCCGTGAGTCGGTGACACTCGTGCACAAAGGCAACATCATGAAGTTCACGGAGGGTGCCTTTCGCGACTGGGGATACGAAGTCGCGGTGGAGAAGTTCGCCGACTGCACTGTCACCGAGGCGGACCTTGGCAACGGGCGGGATCACCGGGCCGACGCCGTCATCATTCGCGATCGCATCGCTGACTCGATGTTTCAGCAGCTGTTGTTGAGACCGTCGGAGTACTCGGTGATCGCCACGCCCAACCTGAATGGCGATTATCTGTCGGACGCTGCCGCCGCCCAGGTCGGCGGTCTGGGAATCGCACCGGGCGGCAACGTCGGCGATGGCGTCGCCGTGTTTGAAGCGACGCACGGCACCGCACCGAAGTACGCCAATCTCGACCGCATCAATCCGGGAAGCGTTGTTCTCTCGGGCGTGATGATGTTCGAGTACATGGGATGGAACGAGGCGGCCCAGCTGATCGTTCGCGGTGTCGAGAACGCAATCAAGTCGAAGCGTGTGACATACGACCTGGCGCGCCAGATGCCTGGCTCGACGGAGGTGTCCACATCTGCGTTTGGTGACGGCGTAATCGCCGGCATGCAGCAGTAGATGCCCGTATCGGTGTCACTCGGCGCCGGCAGCGTCGCCGACTTTTCCGGGCCACTGCTCGCGATCGCATTCGCCGAGTCGCCGTCGCTGGCCGGCGGTCTTGTAGATCTGGACCGCGCCATGGGCGGCTCGCTTCAGCGGGCGATAGAGATGCGCGACTTCCGCGGCGCGCGCGACGAAGTGCTGCATTTGACAGGGCCTGCGGGAGGCCCGCGTCGAGTCATAGCGGTAGGCATGGGCAAAATGACAGAGCGGCCAGGCGCGTTTCGGCGCGCCGCCGCAATCGCCGCGCGACAGGCGATGAAGCTCGGGTCCGCGGAACTTGGATGGTTCCACGGCGAGCTCGACGAAAGTGAGACTGAAGCCGTCACCGTCGGACTGTTTGCCGGTGCGTGGCAGTATCGCGATCTGAAGAGTCCACAGACCGATGACGAGCGGAGACAGCCGCTCGAGACGGCGAAGATACTCACCAGCAGCACGAATTCATCGCGTCGCGGAGTTGCGACGGGCGAGGCCATCGGCAGCGGTCAGTCACTCGCGCGCACACTCGCGATGATGCCGGGCAATCTGTGCACACCGGAGTTCCTTGCGCGCACCGGCCAGGAGATCGCCACCCGTCATGGAATGACGATCAACGTTCTCGGCCGGAAGGAGATGGAGGCCGAAGGGATGGGCTCGTTTCTCTGCGTCGCGCAGGGCACGCCGCAGGATCCGAAGTTGATCGCCATCGAGTATCGCGGGGGCCGAGAGGGCGAGAAGCCGGTGACGCTGGTGGGCAAGGGCCTCTGCTTCGACAGCGGTGGGATCTCGATCAAGCCGGCGCAATCGATGGAGGACATGAAATTCGACATGTGCGGTGCTGCCGGTGTGCTTGGCGCCATGGACGCCATCGGAAGCATGAAGCTTCCCGTCAACGTCGTCGGGCTCATCGGATCCACCACCAACATGCCCTCGGGCACCGCGGTGAATCCGGGCGACGTCGTTAAGAGTCACCTTGGCAAATTCATCGAGATAATCAACACCGACGCGGAAGGCAGGCTGGTTCTGGCCGACGTGCTCTCGTACGCGAGGCGATTCGACCCGGCAGTCGTGATCGATGCTGCAACGCTCACCGGGGCGTGCGTCATCGCACTCGGGCACACTGCAACCGCCGTGTTCAGCGCGGATGAAGCGCTCGTTGCCGAAGCGATCGCTGCCGGCAAACGGGCCGGAGAGCCCGGCTGGTCGCTGCCGCTATGGGACGACTACCGGGAGCTGATTAAGTCCGACGTTGCCGACATCAAGAACACCGGCGGCCGCGCTGCCGGGGCAATCACCGCTGCGATGTTTCTCAAGGAGTTCACGGAAAGCTATCCGTGGATTCATCTAGACATTGCGGGCACCGCGTACTCCGAAGCCGATCTGGGCGCAATTCCCAAAGGACCGACTGGAGTTCCCACCGGAACATTCATCGAGTTCGTTCGAGGGCGTGCGACCTGACGGCGATTGGTGGCTGCATCGCGCGCCGCGGTCGCCTCGGCTTTGCGGTCGGGGCGTTTTTTTTCGCGGCTGGCGCGGTGGCGCGGGCGCAGGTAGTCGTGCCACCGGCGAGCGAAGTTCCCATTCCTCCAAAGCCGCGTACGGATAGCGCCGCACCCAAACCGGACACGATCCAGCCGCCGTTCGGACGTTCGACAATTCCTCGGACGGCCGATATCGGCGATCAGTATTCATGGGATCGCACCGAGCTTCTCGCCAGCGGTGCACTGACAGTGGCGGACATCCTGGAGAGAATTCCGGGAGCAACTTCGTTTCGAACCGGCTGGCTGATCTCGCCGAAGGTAGTCGCAGTCAACGGAGACGCAGAGCGCGTGCGGATGTTCTACGACGACCTCGAGCTCGATAATCTCGACCCGCGTTCCTCCACGGTGCTCGATCTGACCTCGGTTCAACTGTGGACGCTGGAATCCCTGACGGTTGAGCGGCTTGGGAACGAGATGCGCGTGCACCTGAGGAGCTGGCGCACCGATCGCACCAGTCCCTACACCCGCACCGACGTATACACGGGTGATGAGGACAGCAACGTCTATCGGGGATACTACGGGAAGAGGCTGTCGTCGGGCGGGGGCATCCAGCTCGCCGGCCAGCAGTTCAGTACAACCGCGGCGCGGCTGGGGGGTGGAGGCGACGCGCTGTCATTCATGGGA
>JALYOO010000123.1 GCA_030856845.1 Gemmatimonadota bacterium | reverse complement strand
ATTGTCAGCCATTCGTTAACCCTGCTTCTTCACGAGGACGATGCCGTTGATCGGACCGGCCACCGAGCCGCGGATGTAGATCAGGTTGCGCTCCGCGTCGATCTTCTCGATGCGAAGATGCGTCTGCGTGTGACGGTGATCGCCGTAGTGTCCGGGCATTTTCTTGCCCTTGATGACGCGCGACGGATCGGTTCCCGGTCCGATCGAGCCGGGACGGCGATGCTTCGTGTTTCCGTGCGTGTTCGGCCCGCCGTGAAACCCGTACCGTTTGACAACGCCCTGAAAGCCGCGTCCCTTCGACGTGCCCGTGACTTTCACCTGCTCGCCGGCGGCGAACAGCTCCACTGTCACCCTGTCGCCAAGGTTGTAGGTCGGGATGTCGGCGCTCTTAGGACCGTCATCAAGCCGGAAGCTGCGCAGGACGCGAGGCGCGGTGGTGAGACCAGCCTTTGCGGCATGTCCGACCTCCGCGCGGTTCGCGCGACGGCCTTTGGGAATTCCCTCGCCTTTCTTCGACTCTCGGGCAAGGCGCTGCTCGCCATATCCGAGTTGAACTGAAGCGACGCCCGCCTTGTCTTTCTCCAGCACCTGGGTGACAGGGTTGGGCGGAGCTTCCACGACGGTACATGGAATCTGCTGTCCCTGTTCGTTGAAGATCTGTGTCATGCCGACCTTCTTTCCGATTATTCCGATCATATCTCTACTCGACCTTGATCTCGACGTCGACGCCGGCCGGAAGATCCAGCTTGGTAAGGGCGTCGACAGTCGCCGCGCGGCTATCGAGGATGTCGATCAGCCGTTTGTGCGTCTTGAGCTCGAATTGTTCGCGAGACTTCTTGTCCACGTGCGGTGACCGCAGAACGGTCCAGCGCTTTGTCTTCGTCGGGAGGGGTATCGGGCCTGACACCTGTGCACCCGTTTTTTCCGCCGTGCGGACGATGTCCGCCGATGCCTGGTCGATCACTGCGTGATCGAACGCTTTGAGACGGATGCGAATTCTTCCAGCCATGTTGGTTGACCTCGGGATTACTTCACTGCGCGCGTTGAAAATTCGCCGCCCACATCAACAAAAACGCGGGTGGACCATGACGCCCCAGTAGAGGGGCCGGTATCCATCCGCAGCCGCCGGGTGCACCCGCAACTGTAACGCGGGTGGGGACTCGAGGCGCGCCGGGCTAAGTCACTGACCGGCGTTGAGTTGTGAACAGCCTTTAATCATCGCATCGGAGGGGGGCGCGCACAAGGGCCGGGCTAAGGTGCGTAGTAAGTCGCGCGTAATAAGTCGCCTAGGTAAGTCGGGCCTAGTAAGTCGCGCCTAGGAAATCGCCTGGGAAGTCGGGTGGTGGTACAGTTTGAGACTGTACCGCTACCTGGAGACGCACCGTGGCTGATTGACCGGACGGATGTCGAGAGAACTCTTCCAAACCCCGCCGGCTGAACGAATGAAAGTGAGCAATTTCAATCGCTGGTTCTGTGTAATTTCATTTCGCTGATGACAGTCGGCGGGGTGCGAGTGGTGTGCGGATCATCCCCGCGTGCGCGGGGAACTCTGATAAAGCCGCTCGTCGACTTGGCCCACGAAAGGATCATCCCCGCGTGCGCGCGGCGGCAGTGCTCCCGGAAAGGGACCGATAGACTCAGGCCACAACACCGGTACTTTTGCGTGAAATGGCGGCGCGAATTTTCCAAGATCATGCAGTGAAACAAGGGTCACAAGGAACCCGCGCGCGATGGCGGTTTCTATTCCGAGCAACTCAGCAAAACGTGACAAGGCAAGAGGGCGCCGCTCGAGAATTTCGTCCGCCACTGCGGCGACGTCGAGCGAGTGGTAGACCACTGGATGCCCGACGACCGCGTTGTCTTCACCGTATGACTTCCCAAAATACTTGAGAATCTCTGAAGTTGACATTCATCTCAGCCGAGGAGGGTGGGAGAGGCTGTCGCAGGCCAATAAATGCTACGCATGGGAACTGACAGTCACGCCCCTCGCGCATGACTTCGGATTACCCCCTCGGCTTTGCGGTCTTCATCTAGCCTTTCCAACCGTGTTCTCGACTGCCCTTCGAAACGTCACGGCATCGAGAGAGGGATATCGGTAAAGGTACGGAGCAATCTGATCGAAATAGCCCAGCAACCTTTCACGATCGATCAACTCGAGGTCGAGCATAGCGGCAACGTCGAGTACGTCGCGCGAATGGCCTCGTTCAAGCTTTGCGAGAGCCTGCGAATAGAAATCGTAGTGATAGAAGGAGAGACGCCCCGCTTGCAATATGAACCTGCTTCGTTCTTCCCACCCGGGAAGGGGTGGTATGAACTGATCTGGCGCGGCCAGCTCGATGTTGATTTCGAGTGACTCCTTCAGTTCCGCAATGGCTCGATACAACTCGTCCTGCTCGGGTACCATCTTCAGATCGATATCGATCGTGCTCGAGCGCCATCCCATCAGAAGGGCGGTTACCCCGCCCGTGAAATAGACCCGGCCGTTGACAGCTGAGTGCTCCGCCAGTCGCTCGCAGAAGGCCCTAACGCGAGCTGCGTCTACCGGATTCCGGATCGGAAAGACCTCTCGAAACTCACTAACAGGCGGATCAGCGCGTTGTAGCGCGAATGAGCCGAATCGGCACCACTTGCCGACAGGCGTTCATACAATGCTCTCTCCGGATCGACGAACGTCTCCGGCGGAATGTCGAGGCCGAGAGCACGGAGCCGGGGCGCTCCTACCATTACGAGAAGCGCTTCGTCCGTGATGACGCCGGATGCGACGTCGTTCATCCCTCGGCGAACGATCGCTCCGCCGGGAAACGAATCGAAGTTCATTCATCAAGGTACAAGCAAAGCGACGCGCATCGCTAGAAACGCGTGACGGCACTCGCCGAGTGGGCTAGTGGGCATCAGGCTGTATTTGTTCCCACTCGGTCGGACAGCTTCGCAGTGCTCTGAGGCGAAGGCCGGCGCGATGCCGACAGCGCGCGCGCCGTCCCTGCGGGTAACCCCAGTCATCGCCGCTCCGGCTAGTGCCTTATGATGCTCCAGGGCTGTCCCACCCTGACATCTCCCCCGTTGGGGTCGGCGTCTACGTTCGTCCGGCCCACCACTCGATGGCCATTCATGAGCCACATCTGTGTATCCCCCGTTGAATCGCCAGAGGATGTCGGCAAACCCGTTCTGATCGAAGTCCTTGGGCCTACGATCCTCCAGGGCGGTCCAACGAAGATTGCACTCCCGTTCTCTCCGAGCACTGTGGCGCGGCTGGTGAGTGTGCGCTCATGCATGTGCCATACTGGGTCTCGCCTGTAGAACGGTTATTCCAGAGTAAATCCGGCTTGCCGTCCCTGTTGAAATCGTTCGAGGCGACGATGCTCCAGGGAAGGCCAATGGGGGGCGGCAGGAGGCGGAGCGCGCGTTTGAGTCATTTCTTCTTCTGCGCCCCGATCAATGGCTCACGATGCTCCACGGCAGCCGGACCTCGGATCCTCCGCCATCACGCACCGCATCGACAGTCGCGCGCCCGATGACTCGATTCGCCGTCATGTGCCAGACTTGGCTATGACCCGTAGAACCATTGTGCCACAGAATATCGGCCGACCCGCTCTGATCGAAATCGTTCGTCCCCGTGATACGCCACGGCAGGCCAACCTCGATCGCAGTCCCGTTCTCGCCCAGTACCGTCGCACGACCTGTCACCTTGTAGCCGTCGAGTTTCCACACCTGACTCTCACCGCTCGAACTGTTGTGCCAGAGAAGATCAGGCTTCCTGTCGCCGCTGAAGTCCCCCGTCCCCACGATGCTCCATGGTGCTCCCACCGCGGCCGCGATCCCGTTCTCCCCAAGCACCGTCGCACGCCCGAGCACACGGTGACCATCCACGTGCCAGATCTGCGTCTCCCCACTTGAGCTGTTGTGCCACACAATGTCGGACTTCCCGTCACCGTTCATGTCGTTGGCTCCCACGATGCTCCACGGAGATCCGACGAGTGCGGGATTCCCTCCTTCCCCCAGAACGGTTGCACGGCTGTTCACGTTGTGGCCGTTCATGTACCAGATCTGGATTGCGCTTGTCGAGCTGTTGTGCCAGAGGATGTCCGTCCTCCCGTCGCGGTTGAAGTCTCTGCTCCCTACGATCCGCCAGGGCGGGCCTATCAGTGTCGGCCGGCCAGCGTCGGCGATGTTCGCACGGCCAATCCTCGACGTGCCGCTCATGAGCCACACCTGCGCCTCGCCCGT
>JALYOO010000018.1 GCA_030856845.1 Gemmatimonadota bacterium | reverse complement strand
GTAGCCTCGAAGTATCGCGAGGAGTTTCTGTTCAACATCTACCGGATGGGAAAAAACTCGATCGAAAGGGGCAGCCGCGATACGTGGACCCTCACACCCAAACGCGTGGACGCCGTGAAACAGGCGGTGGAACGAAACCGCACGGCGAAGATAGTGGCGACTCCTGCGCAGTACGTCGGAATACTTCAGGACGCGGTAGCCCGCGATCCTCGCGGTTACGTGATACGCTCGGATCAGAAGGATTTCGCGACAGCGGTCAAATTCATCAATGCGCTGGTGAAGAACGGCGTGACGGTTCACCGCGCGACGACCGGGTTCGGTGCAGCCGGGAAGTCGTATCCCGCGGGCTCGTACGTGGTGATGACGGCGCAGGCATTTCGCCCGCACGTCCTCGACATGTTCGAGCCGCAGAATCATCCTGACGACATTCCATATCCCGGCGGCGCGCCGACTCCTCCCTACGACAATGCCGGGTGGACGCTGGCTTTCCAGATGGGTGTGGAGTTCGACCGGATTCTCGATCCGTTCTCCGGGCCGTTCGAGGTGCTGAGAGGGTTCGCTCCTGTTCCGCAAGGCGTCGTGGCGGGGGCGCCGACCGCAGCCGTTGCCGGTACCGTGGCGGCCGCACAGTGGTATGCTTTCGAGCGCCGAACGAACGACGCGTTCGCCGCGGCCAATCGCCTGCTCGCTCGCGGTGAGGAAGTTTATACTATTGTCGATCCGCAGCATATCGGCGGCCGCGCGCTCGCTCCTGGCACTTTTCTGGTGAACGTGCGAGCCACCACTCTGCCGCTGTTGCGCAGTCTCGCGAGCGAGCGGGGTGTGGTGTTCTCATCGCTCCAGGGGGCGCCTGTTCCCGCGGGAATCGTGCGGTTGCGGCAACCTCGCATCGCCTTGTGGGACGTGTACGGCGGCTCGATGTCATCGGGGTGGATGCGGTTTGTATTCGATCAGTTCGAGTTTCCGTATCACGTTCTCTATGCCGGCGATCTCGACCGGGGCGGGCTGGCGTCGAGATATGACGTGGTGATCCTGCCTGACGGTGCGACGCTTGCCGCCGACAGCGTCGTTGCCGGTTTCGAGTCGCGATTCCAGCCGGCGAACGTGCCTGCGGAGTGGCAGCCGCGGCTGGGACGAATCTCGGTAGCGAAGACGCTGCCGCAGCTTCGCGCATTCGTGGAAGAGGGGGGTACTCTTCTGGCGATCGGTGACGCCGCCAATGTCGCGTACGGGCTCGGGCTCCCGGTCACGAATGCCGTTGTCGACAGCGCGGGGAAGCAGCTTTCAAGAGCGAAGTACTATGTGCCGGGCTCGGTGTTGGGTGTCTCGGTGGACACGACGAACGTGCTCGCGTGGGGAATGCGCCCGCGAGCCGATGTATTCTTCGACAACAGCCCGACATTCAGACTGAAGCCGGAGGCACAGGCAAAAGGCGCGACCGCGGTCGCATGGTTCGACAGCGCTGCCCCGCTGCGAAGCGGATGGGCATGGGGTCAACAGGTTCTCGACAAGGCGGCGCCCATCGTCGCCGCTCCGGTCGGGCGCGGAACGGTCATTCTGTACGGGCCGGAGATTCATTTCCGCGGTCAGACGCATGGAGCGTTTCCCTTTCTCTTCAACGGCATTTACTACGGCCAGGTTCCGCCGCGGCCGCGATCCACCAACTGAGCTCTCACCGGCTCGCGAAGGAATAAAGCATGCGCAGATTCGCACTGTTGATGATCATCGGCATTTCCGCGTGTTCCCGAGGGTCGCGATCCTCTGACGGACCCTCGCCGGAGAGAAGCCGCATCACTTCTTCGAGCGCGCTCATTTCCAGAATGCATGATCGCTACTCGGGCAGGTGGTACCGGACGCTGAGCTTCGAACAGTCGAACACATTCTTCACGCAGTCGGGACGGGAAGAGAAGTCAAGATGGGTGGAGCATCTGTCGGTGCCCGGTCGCCTCCGCATCGACTTCATGCCCCTCTCGACGCGCAGCGGGCTGCTGATCCTCAACAATCGCGTGACGACATTCGACAATGGCCGGCGTGTTGACACGAGGCGCGCGATCCAGCCACTGCTGACGCTGACCGCCGACGTGTATGCGATCCCGGCCGCCGTGACGCTTCGGCGTATGGATTCGCTGGGTGTCAACCTCGGCAGGTTCCACGAAGCGCGCTGGCAGAGAAAGCGCGTTTACGTGATTGGCGCGCGAGAGGGCGACGTCACGGCCAACCAGTTCTGGGTGGACGCGGACCGTCTCGTGCTGCTGAGGATGATTCAGCGGGAGCGAAGAGGTGCCCGTACGATCGTCACCGACACGCGAGTGGGAGACTACCGCGAGATTGAGGGATTTCCGATTGCGTTCGAGTATGTCTCGTTGAGGGATGGAAAGCCGTTTTTCAAGGAGGTCTACGAGAACGTGCGGGTGAACGTCCAGATCCCGGCGGCGATGTTCGATCCGGCGCGCTGGTCATCGGCGAGGTCGTCCTCTCCGTAGCCGAGGCGAAGCCAGCGGCGTTAGAACGCTTGCGAAGCCCGCCGAAGACGCTGCCAGCTCACCGATAGCCAGTCGCCTGCATCCTGAACAGCTCCTCATAGAGGCCCATTCCCGCGACGAGCTCCTCGTGCGTTCCTTGTTCCACGACCGTCCCGCCCTGAAGCACGATGATCCTGTCCGCCATCCGTACCGTCGAGAAGCGGTGCGAGATGAGGATCGCCATCCTGCCTGCCACGAGCTCGGAGAATCTCTTGAAAACCTCGAATTCCGCACGCGCGTCGAGCGCCGCTGTCGGCTCGTCGAGGATCAGCACCTGAGCATCCCGCAGGTACGCGCGGCCCAGCGCGATCTTCTGCCACTCTCCGCCGGACAGATCCACACCTTCCTCGAACCTGCGGCCGAGCATCTGGCGGTAACCGAGGGGAAAGCGCGGGAGCAGGGAAGCAGCGAGTGAGTTGCGCGCAGCGGCTTCGATACTGTCCGGCACACCGTTCGATTTCTCGAGATCCGCGCGCACCGACTCGATCTCCCCGACGCCGATGTTCTCATCGAATCGCATGTCGTAGCGCACGAAGTCCTGGAAGATGACCCCGATGG
>JALYOO010000105.1 GCA_030856845.1 Gemmatimonadota bacterium | reverse complement strand
CCGCGCTGCCTCTGATCCCCCCGCCCGCACGGTGAACTCCCTCAAACTGTTCATCGCTACCGTCTCAGCAGGTCCCTCCAGAATTCGCGGGGTCCGCTGAGTGAGAGCCACGGCGCGAAATGGATTCGGCTTGCATTCGTCGCATGTGCCCTTCACGGCGAGGTATCGGTTCAGCCACCCGTCGGTCGTACCCTTGATGTCAGGTGTCGCGGTTTCCATGTAGTCCTGCGCGTCGAAATGCGAGCGCGTAGCGCTGGGACTTCCCACGGCATGTACCGGGGCAAGAATACCGCGATCGTACAAGGGCTTGAGAGGCGATAGCGCCGGGTGCAGTCCGAAGAATCCATCGAGATCGATCGCCGCCTGGGACGAAACCCCGCGCGACAATCCGGATGGGCGGGGAATCGCGATGGACGGCCGCATCGCGTAGTACGCCTTTTCGCCATGTGGCACGATCATGTTCAACGCGTCAGCGGCGCCGCGCTGGAAGAGACAGATGAGGGTTTTTCCCTTCGGAGCCTGCAGAAGCTCCGCCCCGAAGGCGGTCCGCCGCAGGAAGCTCGGGCTCAAGCCCATCGTCACGAGGGCGAGCGCACCGGACTTCACAAATGCTCTTCGTTCCATGTTCTATCTCCGTCCGTCAGCGCCGCTGGAACTCGGGCGAGCCGAGTGCCAGGCCAACCACCTGCGCAATACCGGTGAGCGCGGGGAGTGCAGCCGAACGGCCCAACGGATTCGCGCGGCGTGCGCCTTGCTTGCCATTGTTCGCCTTGAGTCGCGGATTCTGCGCCATCATTTCATCTCCCGTGGCCGCATTTTCCATCACCGCGCCGCCATCCGTGGCTGCACCGACCTCCCCCGCCGCGTTCGCGCTACCGGCAGCGCTGACGAGCGCATTCTCACCGGTCATCAGCGTTTTCCGTGTTTCGGGCGAAGCCGATCCGTTCAGCAGCAGAGCAACGACGCCATCCACCTGCCTGGCGCGATCCAGGGTTTTCAGCGAATCCAGGGTCGGAACAGACTCTATGCGAGCCCCGGGGATTCGATTCGCGGCGATCGCCAGACCGAAATTGATACGATTGAGGATCGCACCCGCGTTCATCCACGACTCGCCCGTTTCCGGGTATCCATTGGGCGCCTGGTGGCCGTAGATGGGTTGTCCGAGATATGCGACCGCCTGAGCGGCGCGTGGCGTGAGGTCGGGCTTGGCATCGAGCGCGCGAAGGGCGCTGACGACGACCTCGAAGGGCGACTTGACCTTGCTCCTGAACGCCTGCTGCGAGAAGAACTCGTTCGACGTCACTATCGCCCGCACGACTTCTCGAATGTCCCCCTCGGTGCGGGTGAATACCTGGGCTGCATGATCGACAAGCGCTTTCGGCGGATTGTCGGAAACGAACCGGCGCGCGAGCTTCGTCGCGATGTAGCGCGCAGTTGACGGGTGCCGCGCAACGATGTCGAGAACGTCTTCTCCATCTTCCATCCCGCGGCCGGCCGCAAGCTTTCTTCCAAGAACAGTCTTGTCACCGGCGTCGTGCATCTGCGGGCGGAATACAAAACCGCCGCCGGTGGCCGGCTGCCTTATCGTCCAGCCCGTAAGCGCGCGGGCAACGTTGATGACGTCCTGCTGAGTGTACCCGCCGTCGACTCCAAGCGTGTGCAGCTCGAGAAGCTCGCGGCCGTAATTCTCGTTCAGGCCGCCTTTGCGAAGCTGATTGATGCGCTGCCGCATCTCCTGCATCTCGGCGGCGCTTATACCGGGTTGCCCACCACGACGGGCAAGCGGGCCGTTCTGTCCGGGGAATCCCATTCCCGGACGACGGCCCTTTGGCCGAGCCTGCGGACGGATGCGTGCCGTTGCGTCTCTTCCAGCGAAACGACCTTCCATGCCCGCCAGCCGCGGCCGCGTGCTGTCCGCCATGCTGCGCGCGTTGTCGAGATAGAACAGCATGGCCGGGCTTTTCGCCACTGCACCCAGAAGCTCCCGGAACTTGCCCATCGAGTTCGGGCGAATAACGTCGCGCTCGTACTCGACGATGTAATAGGCCTGCGGCGGACCCTTCCGGATGAAGACGTTGAAGTGATTCAGCCAGAAATCGGTCATTACTTCTTCCAGCTGCCGGTTACTGGCGACTGCTCGGGCAACGCGGGACGACTGTATCTGGCTCACCACAGCGTTCCGCCGGAGGGCAAGCTGACGCATCGCTGCACTGTCATCACCCGGCATTTCCATCGCGGCCGCAGCCGCTCGCTGCTTCATCGCGTTCCTGGCATCCCGTGCCACGCCGGCAGACGTATCGGTGTTTTCCCGTTTGGCGATGCGACGCTCGCGCTGAGTTGTCGCGTATTCCTTCAACAACTCATTCTGATTCTGACTGAGGACGTCATAGCCGGCCAGCACGCGTCGAAGCGATGAATCGTCGATTCGCTCCGGGTGAAGCTGCTGCTCGATCCAGGCATCGAGACCCATCGCGCGCACCTGCCGGGCATCGGTTGGTCGTGCACCAAACGTGAGCCGGTTGAGCGCATGGATCACTTGTTGATCGGCGGCGAGCTCGCGGTGGTCGATGCGTGTCGCCGGCCGGGCAGTCGTGGCGGCTGACTGGGCCCCAATCCCGCTTACCGGCGCGCCTGCCAGTACGATGGCCGTGACGAGCAGGGCGGCCAGTCGGTCAGGCCTGAAAGCTGGTAGATGTTTCATAGCAATTGGACGGGCGCAGGCTCCGCGTGTTAAGCCGCGCACTGTGTGTTACTCCGTCTCACCAAGTCATCATTGGAGCTCTTTGAGGTACTGCTTGAGGTCCGTCTTCGGCTCAGGATATTCCAGGTCGAGACCTTCGAGTGTCTCGACGATGCGCCGCGCGATGAGATAATTCCGCGCCTTGTTCTTATCGGCCGGCACCACGTACCACGGCGCCCATTCTGTGCTGCACTTGCTCAACGCGTCACGATAGGCCTCGGTGTACTCGTCCCAGCGCTCCCGCTCGTCGAGATCACTGGCGTTGAATTTCCAGTTCTTCGTTTCGTCTTCGACCCGATCTATGAGCCGCTCCCGCTGTTCGTCGCGTGATACGTGTAGAAAAAACTTGAGGATGACGACACGGTTCTCTGACAACATCTTCTCGAAGTTGTTTATCTGCTCGTAGCGCTTTGACCATACGTCTTCCGGAACAAGAGCGTGAACACGCACCACGAGGACATCCTCGTATTGCGATCGGTTGAAGATTCCCATCATGCCGCGCTCAGGCATCACCTGGTGCAGTCGCCACAGGTAGTCATGCGCCAGCTCGACCGGTGTCGGTGCCTTGAACCCCTGCACCCGCACGCCCGCAGGATTGCACGCCCCGATGACCGTGCGCACTACGCCGTCCTTGCCTGAAGCGTCCCGCCCCTGAAGTACGATCAGCAGCGCGTGCCTGCCATCCGCATAGAACACCGGCTGCAGCTCGCCCAGGCGCTCGAGAACTTTGTCCAGCTGCTCCTGAAGCTCGTCGCCCCTGGCAAGTTCCCTGGGTGGCGACGCGTCATCATCGCTCAGCGAAAGAGCGGTTTCGGGTGTTACGGGCTTGAGCAGCATACAATTGAAATAGTGAGGGTAATCCTGACGAGCGCGAAAAACTCAGACGCATTCCAATTGTGGATCAG
>JALYOO010000079.1 GCA_030856845.1 Gemmatimonadota bacterium | reverse complement strand
CACGCGCTGGGCAACGCACGGCCCGCCCAATGAGTGCAACGCGCATCCCCACATGGATTGCAAAGCGAACATCGCGGTAGTGCACAATGGCATCATCGAGAACTCGACCTCCCTCAAGACGCACCTCCAGAGTCTGGGACACATCTTTGTCTCGGATACCGACACCGAAGTAATCGCGCACCTCATCGAGGAAGCCTTCGACGGGAACCTCGAGGACGCGGTGATCGAAGCACTCTGGCAGGTCGAAGGGACCTACGGTATTGCGGTCGTGTCCAGCGAGGACAAGGACAAGATCGTCGCAGCAAGAAAGGGAAGCCCTCTCCTCATCGGGCTGGGCGACGGCGAGTACTACATCGCCAGCGACGCCTCAGCTATCCTCGCTCAGACGCGTGAAGTCGTGTACCTGGACGACGGCGACCTGGCTGTACTGACACGCGACGGCTATCGCGTCATCGACCTTCGCGCCAAGGAGCTCGAGCGCGCCGTGCACAAGATCGAGTGGGATCTCCATCAGATCGAGCGCGGAGGGTTCGCGCATTTCATGCTGAAAGAGATCTTCGAGCAGCCCGAAACCATCGAGAACTGCATGCGCGGCCGTCTGCTCGACGAAGAGGGCACCGCAAAGCTCGGTGGTCTCAACATGACGGACGAAGAGCTGCTCAAGTTCGACAACATCGTCATCACGGCCTGCGGGACCAGCTGGCACTCCGCGCTGATCGGCGAGCACATGATGGAGGAGCTCACGCGCATCCCCGTCGAAGTGGAGTACGCTTCCGAGTTCCGCTATCGCAATCCGATCGTCAACGAGCGTACGCTGTGTATCGTCATCTCGCAGTCGGGAGAAACGGCGGATACGCTCGCCGCAATGCGCGAGGCGAGAAAGCGCGGCGCCCGGACTTACGGCGTGGTCAACGTTGTCGGCTCGACGATTCCGCGCGAGTCTCAGGGCGGCATCTACGTTCACGCCGGCCCCGAGATCGGAGTCGCGTCGACGAAAGCGTTCACGAGCCAGGTAGTTGCACTTGCCCTCCTGACCCTCAAGATCGGACGCCTCAAGGACGTGTCGATCGTTCGCGGCAAGGAGATCATCGAGGCACTCCGCGCTCTGCCTGCGCAGGTCCGGCAGATCCTCGACCGGGCGAATGAGATCGAGGCGCTGGCCGAAGAGTTCAAGCGCGCGCAGAATTTTCTGTATCTCGGACGGGGCTACAGCTTTCCCACCGCCCTGGAAGGCGCGCTCAAGCTGAAGGAGATCAGCTACATCCACGCCGAGGGGTATCCGGCGGCGGAGATGAAGCACGGGCCTATCGCCCTGATCGATGAGATGATGCCTGTGGTGTTCATCGCGCCGCACGACTCAGTGTTCGACAAAGTTGCGTCGAACATCCAGGAGGTGAAGGCACGCAAGGGACGGGTCATCGCCATCACGAGCCGTGACGAGCCCTCTCTCGCCGGAAAGCTGGATTACGAATTCCGCATGCCCGAAACCATCGACATGCTCGCACCTGTGCTGGCGTGCATTCCGCTGCAGCTGCTCGCCTATTACATCGCGGTCAAGCGCGGATCGAACGTCGATCAGCCGAGGAACCTCGCCAAGTCCGTGACGGTGGAGTAGAGGCTGCGGATACTGCTCCAGCGCGTCTCCCGAGCCGAGGTTCGCGTCTCGGGCACCGTAACGGGAAGTATCGGGCTGGGCTTCCTGCTGCTTGCCGGATTCACTCATGGCGACGGCGCGGAGCAGGTGGAATGGATGGCCGAGAAGATCTCGGGGCTTCGCGTGTTCGGTGACGCGGACGGAAAGATGAACCTCGCGCTGGCGGATGTCGGCGGCGAGGTTCTCGTCGTATCACAGTTCACTCTCTATGGGAATTCCGACAAAGGAAGGCGGCCGAGCTTCATCGATGCGGCGCGGCCGGAAACGGCGATCCCTCTATATGAGGCGTTCGTGCAAGCGTTTCGCTCCCGCGGACTGAGCGTTGAAACCGGCGAGTTCGGAGCGATGATGGATGTGGAGCTGGTCAACGACGGCCCCGTGACCCTGTGGCTGGAGCGGTGACGCTTCCGCGAGTGGTTCTTGCTTCGTCGTCGCCGCGCCGGCGCGACCTGCTGAATCTGATCGGCATCGGGCACGACGTTCGTCCGGCCGATCTCGATGAGACCTACATGGTGGGGGAGGAGCCAAAAGCACACGCCGAACGCCTGGCGCGCGCAAAAGCCGAGGCAATCGCCGCGGCCGAGCCGGAGTCGCTCGTCATTGGTGCAGACACCGTTGTCGTCATCGACGGCGCAGTGCTCGGCAAGCCTCGAGACGCGGCGGAAGCGCTCCGCATGTTGAGAATGCTCGAAGGCCGCACGCATTCCGTTCTGACCGGCATAGCCGCGGTCTGGCAGGGGACGCTCGTCTCCCGGATCGTCAGTGTCGACGTCACCTTCAAGCCCCTCACCGGCGAAGAGCTGTCGAGCTACATCGCGACCGGCGAGCCGATGGACAAGGCCGGAGCCTATGGCATTCAGGGGTACGGCGCGACGATCGTGAGCCGCATCGAGGGGGATTACTTCGCCGTGATGGGTCTGTCACTGGTCGCGCTCGTAGCGCTCATCAACGAGCTGGGACTGAGCTACGATTTCCCGCGGTAGCGCTCGTCCCAGACTCCGATCTTCCCGACCACGTTCCCGACGGTTATCGCCTGCATTCGGCCGCGTCTCGTCTCCATTGTTATCGCACCGGGTGCGCTGTCGCCGTGATATGCATCGATAACAAGGTCGTGATAGTTTCGCCAAGGGCCGGTACGCCGCGGGTCGGTGTATCCCATCAGTGAGATTACCGGTTTGCCCAAGGCGACTGCGATGTGGAGAGGACCAGTGTCGGGTGACAGGACAAGCTCCGCCGCATCCAGGATTCCAACGAGGTTCCTGAGCCCGCTGCCAAGTGCAGAAACCGGCTGTGACTGCGCTGTAGCGATGATCTGTTGGGCGGCCGACAGCTCGCGGTCGGAGTTTCCGCCGACGAGCACCGGCTGCATGTCGTAGTTCTCCGAGATGATATCGCACACTTTTGCCCACCTCTCCGGAATCCAGTCCTTGTCGGGTTTGCTGGTGGCAACGACGATTGCGGCCATCGGCCGCGATATCCTCGACACGAAATTGGTCTGCCACGCCCGCTCATCCGCCCATGGTCCGATCTTCCATTCCACCGGTTCAGGTGAAACACCCAGCGTGCGCAGAAACTCGAAGTATTGATCCTGAACGTGCTGCACCGGGCTCGCCCCGATTTTCTCCGTCGTAAACAGCCAGTTGGCATCCCTCGCCCGGGCGCGGTCGAATCCCAGGCGCCTTGGTGCACCCGATAGGGCCGTCACCAGGCCTGCCTTCAAGTAGACTTGCAGATCGATCAGCAGATCGAAGTTTCCGGCCCTCAACTGCTTCATTACATCGCGGAATGCCCGCCATCCGCGAGATCTGTCGAAGATCACGATCTCGTCCACTGATGGATGTCCGCCAACGAGCGAGGCAGGAACACGCTGAAGGACCCACGTCACATGCGATCGCGGATTGGCGCGCTTGATCGCGTTGATCACGGGAAGTACGTGAACGGCGTCGCCAACCGCGCTCATCATCACGATGCAGATTCGATCGGGAACCCCTGACATCAGAGCGGGCCGAGTGTGGCGGAAGCGCGCAGCAGCTCGATATCGCGGCTGCTGATCGAGATCTGCCCCGAATCACGCCATTTCCCGATCGACCTCTCGAGGCGCGCAAGGTTCGCGGCTGCCACCGTCGGATCGTCAGGCACGTGGAACCGTATGCGGTCGACATCGAGCACGTGGGCGTGCGCGCCGTTGGCGCCTTCCCAGGTGACGAGGATGTTCCGGATGTTGAGATCAGGATGGTGGGCCCCCGCTCGCGTCAGGGAGCCGAGGAGCCGGCCCACCGCCCTGATGCATGAGTCGCGCTGCTCACCCGATTCGATGCTGGTAAGAACGACCGACAGGTCATGTCCACCGGCGATCTCCCGCGTTGCGACATCGCTCCGCCTGAGGATCGGGCCGGCGCGATAGGTGACAAAAGCAATCACTTCCGGAGTCGGAACGCCGCCGAGCCGCAACCGCAGCGAGTTGATCGCCTCGCGAAGACCGCGAGTCGGTGGAAAGAAGAGATCGGAGCCGGTCCTCGCGAGTGCACCGCCCCGCATTGCGTGACGCACAACCACGTCTCCGCACGAACCGGGCAGCGTGATCGCGTATGCGGGGGCGCGACCGGCGAAGCGGCGCGCGTCTGGTTGGCGGGCCGCAAAGGAATAGAGTGTCTCGCTCGCGAGGATCGACTGAAGCGCGGGCTGACAGCCTTCGACCGCCAATCCGCGAGTGCCGTTGACTCGCAGGCGAGCGTAACCCGGCATCGAGATGACGGGCGCCATCAGACAACTCCTTTGATCATGAAGATTGGACCCCGGCTCGAGTCACGCAGTTCGGAACAGGTTTAACGCGACGTGGTAATGAATTGCTGCCACTCCTCTCCCAGATAACTTTCCGTGATGATACGAGGCTCGATCGCGTTGAAGCTCGCCGCGGCCGCGGTTGCCGCTCTAATATCGCTGCCCCCAGAAGTCGGCGCGCAGGAGTGGAACGATGCGCGCAGCCGCGCGCTGGTGGAACAGGCTACGGAGCGTAGAGCGCGGCAGATCGCCGATACGGCGCTTGCCGATTACAAGGCCTCCGCCCGCGGATATCTGACATTCCTGGCTCAGGTGGGGGAGGGCTTCACCGAGCCTCCGAAGATAGTAAAGGCGGACGAGCTCGCTCTCGAGGTTTACTGGAGCGCGCCAAATCTCAGCAAGCAAATCATCGCCGGCCGCCGCGACACGCTGCTGCTGCCGACGGACATTCACTACCATCGCGATCACTTAGGGATCGTGCAGAACAATTTCCCCGGCATCATCCGCCTGGGGGATGGAGACGAAGTGCGAGACGTCCCGCACCCGCTCTCGGCCGACGGGCTCGCCGAGTACGACTTCGCGATACGCGATTCGCTCGAGATACGGCTCGGGCCCCGGTCACTGGAAGTTTACGAAGTGCGCGTGCGTCCGAAGAATGAACGCGCGCCGCGCGCCGTCGGCGCTGTCTATATCGACCGGGAAAGCGGTGAAGTCGTGCGGATGGCGTTCAGCTTCACTCGCTCGGCGCTCAAGGACAAGGATCTTGAGGATGTCAGCGTAGTTCTGGAGAACGGATTGATCGAGGGCCGCTTCTGGCTTCCTCGCCGCCAGGAGATAGAGATCAGGCGCACCGGCACGTGGCTCGACTATCCAGCTCGCGGAATAATCCGTGGCAGATGGGAGATCTGCTGCTATGAGGTGAACAAGGATCTGCCCGCAAGCCTTTTCGCCGGCCCGGAGATCGTGCTTGCCCCCCGCGGATCACGGCAACCGTTTCCGTTTGCGGGCCGGATTCTCGACTCGCTTCCGCCCGACGTGAGAGCGGTGACCGATGAAGACGTGGCGAAAGTGCAGGAGGAAGCGCGAGCTCTCGTGAGAGCGCAGGCGCTTGCGCGCAGTCGCACCTTTTCTCTTTCGGCGCGCAATGTCGGAGATTTTGTGCGGGTGAACCGCGTGGAGGGACTTGCACTCGGTGCCGGCTTCACGCGCCGGTTGGGAGAGGGCTTCGCAGTCACGGCCCGCGGCCGCTATGGATTCGACGACGAAAGAGCGAAGGCGCGCGGGAATCTGTCGTACCGCCGCGCGAGCGGAGCCGGTTTTTCGATTTCGGCATATGACGAGCACCACGACGCCGGTGATGAGATGGAGACATCGCTCACTCGTAACAGCCTTGCCGCCCAGGAATTCGGAAGTGATTACACCGACCCGTTTGGAGCGCGCGGATACTCGGTGGTAGTTCGCGGCGCACCTGGCATAGGATGGGCCCCTTTGCTGGAGCTCGCGATCGCAACTCACAATCCTCTGTCGGTGAACGCGCGCCCTTCCTCCGGCACGTACGAAGGCACCATAGCGGCGTTGAAGGGTCGCGAGCGTCGCCTGACCATCGGGATCGAGAGACCCACCCGGCTCACCTTATACGGTTGGGAAGCCAGTGCGCGCGCGGAGATCGCGGCTCTCGGATTTCGTCGCGCCGGCACAGCGCGCTACGAGTCGTTCAGCAGGTGGAGCGCTCGCGCGAACCTGGAAAAGCCGTTGGGGAAAAATCGCATCATATCGCGCTCACTGGTGGCGTCGATTGCCGGTGGTGACTCGATCCCGTTGCAACGCCTCGTATTCCTCGGTGGACCGACGACTGGACCTGGCTACGACTTTCATCAATTCGCCGCGCGAGCCGGCGGGAGCCAGCGGCTGGAGCTGCGTGCCCCCGCCCCATTTCCTTCCTTCTCCCTGGGCAGATACGGCAGAACACCAGCGAGCCTGACGTTGGCGCCGTACGTCAACGCGATCTGGGTCACGCGGTCAACCGCGGTGCGCGCCGGGATTGAGCCACCATTCGCTTCATCCAACACGCCGAATGGATGGTTTCCCTCCGTAGGTCTCGGAGCGCTGACGGTGTTCGATCTCCTGCGGTTCGATGTGGCGCGCGGACTTCGCAACGGACGCTGGACTTTTTCGGTGGATGTAGGCCGCGACTTCTGGGGGATAATCTAGGGCGGTCGAGTCGTCGGCCATCTTTTCATGACACGCGCACTCCCGTGCTGCGCACGATCAGTAGGGTGTGAATCAGCTTTCGGGATGAATTACGATCGCAGTGCCTGACAGCTCCGCAGCGGATGCGTGGCTCATTCCACTTCTCCAGGAGCTGCTTCCCGCCAGTGCATTGAAAACTGTCGAAGATGCGCCGGGAGACAGCGTCTGGGCCGCCGCGATCGATCACGGTTTCATCACCAGCAGTGATCTCCTCGCGGCTGTGGCAAGAAGATCACGCTTGGAGGTCGCGCGCACCCTCGACGTTTCATGGATTGCCCGCGACGCTCTGCCAGAGTACCTGGCGCGACGATTTCATGTCGTGCCACTACGCATCGTTGCAGGCGCTCTGGAGATCGCGACCGCCAGTCCATACGACGTGCACGCGGAGCAGGCGATTGCTTTCGCGGTGGGACGTCCTGTACGGATATTGCTGGCGCTTCCGGATGCCATCGCCGAGCGCATCGAATCAGCTTACGGCTCGCTGCTGGATGACAAGAGCGCTCCCTCCGCAGGCGAGCCCGACGCGGCGGGAGAACATGTCGTCAGGCTTGTGGACCGCATCGTCGCGCAGGGCATCGACGACCGCGCCAGTGACATCCACCTGGAACCGGAGGAGAACGGCGTGGCTGTTCGCTATCGCATCGATGGGATGCTCCGGCATTCCATGCTTCTACCCAGGACGATTGGCGTGCCACTCGTGTCGCGAGTCAAGATCATGGCGGAAATGGACATCGCTGACCGGCTCCGCCCTCAGGGAGGGCATGCATCCGTCGGGGTGGACGGATCCCGAGTCGATCTCCGGGTCTCCACGCTTCCGGCATCGCATGGCGAGAAAGTCGTAATCCGCATTCTCGATCCGCGCGCCGCCGTGCGATCGCTCGAGTCGCTTGGCCTGGACTCGCACGACGCTCCCCGCATGGGGCGACTTCTCGAGGTGCGCGAGGGACTGGTGCTCGTCACCGGGCCGACGGGATCCGGAAAGACAACGACCCTCTACGCCGCCCTTCGCCACATTCAGCAGCGTGGGCTCAACATCATCACCGTCGAGGATCCGGTAGAGTACCGGATACCCGGTGTGGTGCAGGTCCAGATCAACGACAAGGCCGGGTTGACCTTTGCGACGGCATTGCGGTCGATCCTGAGGCAGGATCCCGACGTCGTCCTCATTGGCGAGATCAGGGATCGCGAGACCGCGGCGATCGCGATCCAGGCGGCTCTCACCGGACACCTGGTCTTCGCTACCCTGCATACCAACGACGCGTGCAGCTCGATCACCCGTCTCACCGACCTCGGGGTCGATGCAGCAAAACTATCCGCTGCGCTCAAGGGCATCGTCGCGCAGCGATTGATTCGAAAGCTTTGCGCGGACTGCAGAATCGTCGCCAACGATGGCGTTCCCACGCAGCTGAGACAGTCGCTTCCCATCGACGTCATGGTGCATACCACCGTTGGCTGCGACGCGTGCGCAATGACCGGTTACAAGGGGCGCGTTGCGGTCACCGAAATCGTCCTGCCAGATTTCGAGCTCGAGCGCGCGATAGCTTCCGGCACCCCCGCGGAGGGCCTCACTCGCGTTGTACGTCGAGCCGGCGCCAGATCACTGTGGCAGAGCGCGCTGTCCCAGCTGGTCTGCGGCAATACAACCGGAGACGAGCTGTTGCGTGTACTGGATCAACAGGTGACAACAGCCGCCGACGCTTATCCGACCGGCGACGGCCACGGGGTGCGCAAAAATTCTTCTGGCCGTCGCGATGTTCAGTATGATTCACGCCATGTCGCAGTCAGTGAATCACTCGATCAGCGTGTCAGCCCGCCCACTGTTCCTGTGACAGCGGTGATCGCTGGTGTAGTCGATGTGTACGTGATTCGACCGCTGTCGCAGGGCTGGCGAGTGCTGGTGATGCAACGCGGCGATGACACCCGTTGCAGCGGCGCGTGGGAGACCGTCCATGGACGCATCGAGCCCAATGAGCGTCCCGAGCACGCAGCTGTTCGTGAAGTTCGCGAAGAATCGGGACTGGTCATTGCCCGCTTGTACAATGTGACGGTGCAGCCCTTCTACCTGCATTCGCTCGGGACGGTGCAGCTGGCAGTTGTCTTCGCCGCATTCGTCGACGAGCCTGGAACGGTCACACTCGGTGACGAGCACAAGGACTATGAATGGCTGCCAGTAGATCAGGCGCTATCGCGGTTCGCCTGGCCCCGCGAGCGCGAAGCCATAGGCCACATCACGCAATTGCTGGCGACCGGCTCAGCTGGCCCGGTCGAGGACGTTCTGCGCGTTTTCTAGAACCCGCGACGGAACCAGAAGTGCGATTGATTTCATGTTGCGAGTCAGTGCCTGTCGAGCGCCGGACGCGTTGATATCTAGGGCGTCCTTGGCTTTACCGTCGTGACGTTTTCCGGACCGGCAGGGGCGTTGGGCTTGACGCGCACGCTCTTGGCGGGAATGCCGACATTCACGTGATATGGTCGCACGTCCTTGGTGGCAACCGCCGAAGCGCCGACCATGCTTTCGATTCCCACGTGAACACCCGCGAGAACCGTTGCGTGATAGGTGATTCGCACTCCCTCATCGAGCCGCGTGACGGCGTTCGTCACGTCTCTCTGATCGACGATGCTGTGCGTGTGACTGTAGATATTGGCGTAATCGCTGATCGAGACACGGTTGCCGAGCACTATCCCGCCACGATCGTCGAGAAGCACGTGGCGGTGCACGACCACGTCGTCTCCGACCTCGAGGTTGTAGCCGAACGAGAACTCGACGTGCTGAAACGCCTTGAAGTTTGCGCCGCACCGTTTGAAGATGCGCGGCGCGAGCAACCGCCGCAGCCGCACACCTACTCCGATGTTCTGACCGCCCGCCGCGGTCCGGTCGAACGAGTACCAGAGCCATAGCAACGGTTTTACCAGCTGGAACTTTGCATCGTCACACTCGTCGTAGTATTCGGGCTCCAACGTTATGTTGCGTGGATCGAGGGAGGCGAGGGCAAGGCGCGTCGCGGATGGAAGGGTCGCGTCGTTGACTGCGGTGTCCCAGTTGCCCGCATACTCCGGATAAATGATCTCGCTGAGGGCTTTCCGGCAAATTGCGTTTCTGTCGGCGTGATCGGCGGCCAGTGATGTCTCGATGTCTGCGAGCCACTCGTCGGCTATTGCGGCAGCCGGAACTGACGGAAGCTGGCGAAGGGGAAGCATGACCATTTAATCTCTCATTGCTTGGGCTGTAATACGACCACCTGAAAAGCTCATCAGCGGGCCAGACGGCGGATTACTCAGAAAGGTATCAGCTACGGGAAACGGAGTCTCGGCCGGCGTCGATACAACTGCCTGGCGGCTCGGTCAGCGCGGCCCGCTGGCGGCTCGCGCACGCACCAGCGCGCGCTCGCGCTCGATGCGCTGAAGGAGCTGTTCCCAGATCGTGCTGCGCTCTCCCTGGAAGGCGACGATCAATGGATGATC
>JALYOO010000075.1 GCA_030856845.1 Gemmatimonadota bacterium | reverse complement strand
CGCGCCCTTGCCGAGCTGCGCGCCTGCGTGCGGAGTCTGGTGCGAACCACCAGGCTGTCTCGATCCCACCCGGTCACCGATATCCCGCCGTTACGGAGTCCTTCCATGGAGATTGTGCCGCTCGGCGCGCGAAGGCGTGTCTCCCGCACTTCGCAAAAATGTTCGCGCTGGTACCCGCCGCGATTGTAGTTGCTGCGGCAGTCGTCGAGCCACTCGGCATCATCACGCTGCGCGGCGGCCGGTCGAACGGGGACGAGTGCGGCGAGAACCACCAGGGCGAACATCGAGCGAATGAGGCTGGGCATTTGGCGATCTGTAGTTGAGGTTGATGGCGGTCAGACAACCCCAACCTGCGGAAAGTTTGAACCTTTCGTAAAAGATCGCCCCCCGCCGGAAAGTCTAGGGAGCAGCCACCTCGAAGGTGGCCACGTAGCTCGCGGGCGGGATCGTCACCCCGGCTCGCGTCGGGGGCTTGAGCCCGGCCAGCCGGATTCTGTACCCGGCGTACGTTGTGATCCGGGGATCCGTGGTGGTGTTGAGGGAAACTTCGGAGGTTCCGACGCCGCTCGCCGATAGAGACAGGATCGTCCTCCCGTTGCCTGCCCAGACGCATTGCACGTCGACCGGGCATCGCGAGTCCTCCGCTACCGACCGGAACAGCAGCGTCACCGGTGTTCCGGCAATCCGGGCAGTCTGCCCAACGGCGAGGTCGAATTCATTGCCAAGCCTGGCGCTGACGTTTGTAGTCACTTCGCCCGGTGGCAGGGGTTGCGACGGCGTGGCGCAGGCTGTCACTGCGGCGACGCCCGCCAGGCAGACAAAAGCTCTCATCGTCATGCTCTGAATTACTCCCTGCGGCGCTCGGTGGTTCCGCCGTCCGGTTTTACGAGGCGAGCGCCGACCGCACGCGCGACACACCGTTCCTGACTCCGTCCAGGTTGTCGGCGGTAACGGTGATGTGTCCCAGCTTTCGCTTTGGCGCCGGGGCCTTGCCGTACATGTGGATGTGAACGTCGTGCATCTCCGCCAGGCGGACAAGGTCCACCTCCCTGCCAATGATATTGACCATGCCCACTGCGCCTGCCATGGCGGTGGAGCCGAGTGGCATTCCGGCGATCGCGCGCAGATGGTTCTCGAACTGACTCGTGTCCGCTCCCTCGATTGTCCAGTGGCCGCTGTTGTGGACTCGCGGAGCCATCTCGTTCGCCCAGAGCTCGCCGTCGATCTCGAAGAGCTCGATTGCCAGCACTCCGACGTACTCGAGATCATCCATGATTCGGCGCGCGTACTCCTCGGCGACCGCCTGCAGGGAGCTTTCAGACAGCGGCGCGGGTGCCAGCGACAACCTCAGGATACCGTCGCTGTGAAAGTTTTCCACCAGCGGGTAGAATGCTGTTTCGCCACTGGCAGACCGCACCGCGATGATGGAGAGCTCGCGTGTGAATTTCACCCAGGATTCGACGATCGCCGGCGCTCCGCCCGTGGTCACCCAGGCGAGCGGGACATCGGTGCTGCGACGTATCACCGCCTGGCCCTTTCCGTCGTAGCCCATGCAACGCGTCTTCAGCACCGAGGGATATCCGAGTGACTCGAGAGCTTTTCGCAGCTCGCTCATCGTGTCCACAGCCGCGAATCGCGGAACGGGAATACCCAGACGCTGGAAACACTCCTTCTCTTTCAGTCTATCCTGAGCCACCTCCAATGCGCGCGCCGGGGGGCGCACCGGCACCGTCTCGCTGACGGTCTTCACCGAATGCAGGGGAATGCTCTCGAACTCGTAGGTGGCGACGTCGAGGCCCTCCGCGAAGTGAGCCAGCGCAGCGTCGTTCTCGTAGTCTGCGATCACCAGCTCGGCGACTCTTCCCGCAGGAGCAGTCGAGTCGGGCGACATGAACCGGCATTCCACTCCCAGCCTTGTTCCTGCGCGAGCGAGCATCAGCCCGAGCTGGCCGGCGCCGAGCACCCCGATCTTCACTCCCCGCTGGCCGGGTCTGGTCTGTCCAGAACAGCTTGGGTCTGCGAATGGCGGAAAGTCTCCAGCGCTTCACCCAGCTCAGGATGGGCGTCAGCGAGAATTGCGGTCGCCAGCAGCGCCGCGTTGATTGCGCCCGCCTTGCCGATGGCGAGAGTACCAACCGGAACGCCGGCGGGCATCTGAACGATCGACAGCAGTGAGTCGATACCCTGCAGGGCTTTCGATTCCACTGGCACTCCGAGCACCGGCAGGAAGGTTTTCGCGGAGACCATACCAGGAAGGTGGGCGGCACCTCCCGCCCCCGCGATGATTACTCGCAGTCCGCGCCCCTGCGCCGAGCTCGCGTACTCGAACAGCAGGTCCGGGGTTCGGTGTGCAGACACCACGCGGCTTTCGTTCGACACTCCGAGAGCATCGAGCGTCTCCACCGCATGCCGCATGGTCTCCCAGTCGGACCGCGAGCCCATGATCACGCCCACGAGCGGAGACGCGCTCATCTCAACTCGGCGGCAGAGCCAGCAACTCCGTGTTGTGGAGCGTGAGCAGCGCGTGCTCGTTGATGATCACGTCATCACCGACTGTGATACCGAGCTCCGTTCCAACCCCGAGGTCTTCGTCTGACATCACGGAATCGAGCGCAAGCACGAGCTGGCTTACACGGAAGAAACTCCTGCGGTGATGCTTTGTTATCCCATGCAGCTCCAGTCCCCGCACGTGCGCTCGCGTGGTATATCCGACGTTTGTCTCCCAGGTGTAGACCGGGTATCTCACCGCCAGCCGCGCCATCAACCGGTCGCGAGTCACCTTGGCGACTATGGATGCGCAGGCGATGCTGAAGCACCGGGCATCCCCGTGTACGACTGCCGTATGCGGGATCGGCAGTGTCCGCATCGGCTTGCCGTCGATGATCACGTGGTCCGGCGAAATCTTGAGACGGCCGAGGGCGCGTCGCATTGCGAGAACGCTTGCCTGATAGATGTTGAGGCGCTCTATCTCGTGCACCGACGCCGCGCCGAGGGCGCAGTCCAGAGCGCGCTCACGGATACGAACCGCGAGGCGTGTGCGCTGCTCTGGTGAGAGTTTCTTGGAGTCGTCGACTCCGGCGATGGCGCGCATGTCGGGGGGCATGATCACCGCACAGGCTACGACCGGACCAGCGAGCGGGCCGCGTCCTACTTCATCTACACCCGCGAGAAGCGGACCTCTTTCACTGCGCAGGTCACGCTCGATGCGCGTCCATCTTTTTCGTTTGTGATGAACGGGCCGCCTGTTGGAGCGGGATTCCTCCCCCTCGACAGGCGGCCCGTCAGATTCGTCGCTGCGCACCGTATGCAGTGATGACGCGAGGCGGACTTGTCCCTACGCCTCGCTGGTCGGAGCCTGCACGCGCACCTTTCTCTCCTTGATGCGCGTCGCCTTGCCGGTGAGGTGTCGAAGGTAATAGAGCTTCGCTCGGCGCACGCGGCCGCGGCGCA
>JALYOO010000007.1 GCA_030856845.1 Gemmatimonadota bacterium | reverse complement strand
GGTTGTTACGGCGTCGAGTGAGAGAGGTACCGTCAATGAAGCGCTGGACAAGCAGCGCACCGCGGTCGGTGTCGTCAGCTCGGTCACGCGAGAGCAGATCTCGCGGAGCCCCGACAGCGACGCAGCGCAGGCGGTTCAGCGCGTCAGCGGTGTGACGGTCCAGGACGGCAAGTACGTATTTGTCCGCGGCCTCGGTGAGCGTTACACGACGACGTCACTGAACGGGGCGAGAATTCCCAGCCCCGAACCGGAGCGTAAGGTCGTTCCACTCGATCTTTTTCCGTCATCATTGATTCAGTCGGTCACGACGTCGAAGAATTTCACGCCTGACCAGCCGGGCGATTTCAGCGGCGCGCAGGTCGACATCAGAACGCGCGAGTTTCCGGCGAGAGGCCAGATTCAGTTCTCCTCATCGATGGGCTACAACGACGCGGCAACGAGACAGGCGCTCGTGGGAGCACCGACCCTGAGCCGTGACTGGCTGGGTTTCGCGGGCACGTCCCGTCAGATCCCGTCGCAGCTTGCGGCCGCCGGACGTCTTGGCACCGAGCCATCTCAGAGCGACGTGAATGCGATCGTGGGATCGTTTCGCAATGCATGGTCGCCAATCGCCAGAAGTGGATCGCCCAACACATCTCTCGGATTCACCGCCGGTGGAAGCCGGCCGCTAGGCACTGCGCAAGCGGGCTACATCGCTTCGCTCAGCTATTCATACAGCCAGGAAGTTCGGGAGAATGAAGTCCGGGCCTATGCGGAGCCCACCAACGGAACTACCGAGATCGACAGATTCGAAGGCAGCACGGGGCGCGCGAGCGTTCTGTGGGGCGGAATCGCGAACGGCAGCCTGCTGTTCGGCAGCAAGACTAGGGTTAGCCTCAACAACACCTACAACCGCACCTCGGACAACGAGGCGCGCCGCGAGACCGGATTCAGCGAGAACCTTGGCACTGAGCTGATCGTGGACCGTCTTCGTTTCGTCGAGCGGACCGTCGGCTCCACGCAGGTTGTCGCCGAGCGGCAGCTCGGTGCGCGGCAGAAAGCGGTTGTCGCGTTCTCGGCGTCCAGCGTGAACAGAGCGGAGCCGGACCGCTCCGAGTTCGTGAGAGCGAATCCGGGCAATGGACAAGCGCCCTTCTGGCTCGACGCCAGCGAAGCCGCGGTGCGAACCTTCGGTGACTTGAACGAGAAGAGCTACAGCACTACGGGCGACTACTCGATTCAGTTCGGCTCGGCGGAACGTCAGCACCAGCTGAAGTTCGGCGGACTCTTCCGGTTTACCGACCGGCTCGCGACGAACCGTGTGTACAGCATTCAGGCGCGGTCTCTCGGACTGGCTGAGAGACGGCTGGCCGCCGAAGAAATTTTCGACGGCCGGTATACTGATGCCGGGGACGCGGTGTTCAGACTCGTGCCGCTTTCGCAAGGCGGCTCCTATGGAGCGAACGAAGAAGTTGGCGCCGGCTACGCGATGCTCGAGTGGGCGCTGGCTGAGCGCATTCAACTGATAGCCGGTGGACGGTTCGAGCGCTCGGCGACGATCATTTCCGCAGAGCCGACGGTGGGCAGCCGCGTTCGCACCAATCCGGTTTACAACGACGTCCTGCCTTCGGTGCTTCTCAATTTCCGCGTCAGCGAATCGCAGAACGTGCGCCTGTCGGCGACGCAGACTCTTGCGCGTCCCGAGTATCGCGAGCTTGCGGAGGTGCAGTACAGAGACGTGATCGGCGCCGAGAACGTGCTCGGAAACCCATCGCTGAAGAGAACGCTCATTCAGAATCTCGACGCGCGCTGGGAGTGGTATCCGCGCGGCGGTGAGGTCCTCAGCATCGGCCTGTTTGCAAAGCGATTCGACAATCCCATCGAGCGCGTTTTTCTGGCAACCTCCGGAACACGTATCGTCACTTTCCTGAACGCGGATGGCGCTGATAATCTCGGCGTCGAGCTCGAAGCCAGGACCGGGCTCGACAGGCTCGGACAGGCGTTCGCTCCATTTTCGATCTTCTCCAACATGACGTTCATGCGGAGCGAGATCCGGCTCGGGGACGATCCTCGCGTTGCGAAGGAGGATCGCGCGATGGTCGGCCAGGCGCCGTTCGTAGTCAACGCCGGGCTCAGCTATGCATCGCAGTCACGACCGCTGAACGCAACGCTTCTGTTCAATCGGGTCGGGCGCCGCATTATCAGCGCGAGTCAGCGGCCGCTTCCGGTGACCTACGAAGAGCCGCGCAGCGTCCTCGACTTCTCGGCACGTCTTCCCATCATGTCGCGCGTAAGCGCCAAGTTCGATGCCCGCAACCTGCTCGATCAGGCTTATCGGCAGACGCAGGGGATCGTGACACGCGAGTCCTATACATCGGGCCGCGTCTACACGCTGGGGCTGACCTGGCAGCAATAGGTGAACCAGTCATGACGCGTCGATCGTGACGCGCTTGTGACGGCAAACGTGCCCTGTGGAGACACGCGCCGCTTTGCTTAGAGGCGCGTGTCTTTTTTCCCCGGGTCACCTCTTCCGACTTCAATGATCATCAATCACCGTACTCACCGGTTTCTCCCCGCGCTGGCTGTCGCTGCGGCGATCGCCGCCTGCTCGGACACCGATCCCCTCGGCCCCGACAACACAGCGCCCCCGGGATCTTCGACGATCACGGCCGACATCACGACCAACCGGCTGTTCAAGGCCGAGACCACATACACCATCTCCGGTTTCATCAAAGTCGCGAACGGAGCCACACTGACAATCGAGCCTGGCACGAAGATCGTCGGCGATTTCGAAGTGCCGGGATCGTCGCTGTTCGTGCTCCGCGGGGCGAAGATCAACGCGGTGGGCACGGCTGAGAAACCCATCGTCTTCACATCGGAGCGGGCATCTGGCAGGCAGGCTGGCGATTGGGGAGGCCTCATCATCGTCGGACGCGGGCTCATCAACAGACAGGATCCGACGATCCTCGAGGGCACCGGTACCAACGCGCAGACCAATCCCCAGGTGAACTATGGCGGCGGAACGGACAACGCGGACAACAGCGGCTCGCTCAGCTACGTTCGGGTGGAGTTCGCCGGTTACGCCACCGCCGCGGATCAGGAGCTCAACAGCTTTACGTTCGCTGCTGTTGGAAGCGGTACGCAGCTTTCTTTCCTTCAGTCTCTCTATGGACTCGACGATTCGTTCGAGTGGTTTGGCGGCGCGGTCGATGCGAAAAACCTCGTATCGTATGAGGCGGGCGACGACCACTTCGATGCTTCGGAAGGTTACACCGGTCGCAATCAGTTTCTGATCGCGTTCCAGTCCATTCGCCCCGATGCGCGGCCGGCTGCAGGTTCACCGTCGTCCGATCCGCAAGGAATCGAAAACGACGGATGCAACGGCGCGAATTGTCTCGCCGGCCAGAACTCACTCCCCCGCACGGACCCGATGTTCGCCAACTTCACCTTCGTCGGAACAGGTCCCGGCGTGGTCGATGCAACCACGGGGGGAATCGGCCTGATGCTGCGTCGCGGCACCGCCGGATACTATGTGAATGGCGTTGTCGCGCGATGGCCGCGCGCAGCGGTCAGCCTTCGCGACCAGGCCACAGTTGATCGGGCTGGCGATGGCTCTCTGGTGCTAAGGAATATCTACATGGCAGAGAATGGCCCTACGTTCCAGGCTCCATCGGGTACCACTGTGCAGGGAACGTTGAACGTCACCACGAACAATCTCGAGGTTGCCGCTACCGCGACAACGGCGGCTTCGATGTTCGCCGCGCTCGCCGCCGCACCGACGGGTGCGAGCTCGCTGGACTGGAGCCTTGTCGCCGGCAACGCTGCCAGAACGGGCGGAACGGGAGCATTCACCGGAGCGACTGCTACCAAGGCCGGAGCTTTCGTCACGGGAACTACCTATCGTGGCGCTGCTGATCCCTCGGGAACGAAGTGGTGGGCCGGGTGGACTAACTACGCGCGGAACTGACAGGAATTTCACTTTCCCGAACCGGCCGGCGCCGCAATGCGCCGGCCGGTTCGTATTTTACACTGACGATGCACAGGGCTCTCGCGTTCCCGATCGCCATGGTCATCGCAGTCTCGATAAGCTGCGACAGTGGCGGTGTGTCACCTGAATCGAAGGACGGCTCTGCCGTCGAGGCGGGCGGAGTGGTGGACAGTATCCTCTCCACGGAGGAAGCCCTTCTCCGTTTTCGCGTCGGGCTTCCGGTCGTGACAAAGCTCGCCACTCCCGCCACCTCGCGTGATTCTCTCGTTTCGTTGTTCCTCAGCGCGCTCGAACGAAACGATACTGCAGCGCTCAGGGCGCTGGTGGTCGACCGCGCCGAGTATGCGTACCTCTATTTCCCGTCCAGCGTCTACGCTTCGAAACCGTATGAGCTCTCTCCTGAAATTGCGTGGTCGCTGAATCAGCAGAACGGCGACAAGGGATTGTCGCGAGTCATCGGCCGGCTCGGGGGCAGGCAACTCGCGAGTCCCCGCTACTCGTGTGGAGACTCGACCGTTGAGGCCGTCAACATCTTCTGGAAAGTCTGCACGCTTTCCTTTGTGGACCCTGCGACTTCTGCACGTGTTGACAAGAGGGTTTTCGGAGCGGTGATGCAGCGGGACTCCCGTTTCAAGTTTCTCTCCTATTCCAACGACTTCTAGTTCTTCTCGAGAGCACTCGTTCCCCCGCCTTCCCCTTGCGGCACCGCGGCGGGGAAATTCGATTCCAGCTCTCCCCGAGCGGAGAGCCAGTGAAGGCCGGACTTATCATGATTGTGGCGACCGTCACGACGTTGCGGACCGTAACGGCCCAACCGGCGACACCACCTCTGCCTGACACCGCAACCCGCGGTACTGGGCAAACCGCTGGTTCGCGGCTGGACTTTTCGGGTGTTCTATACGCGCACTTTCTCTACCGCGCGGACACGGGTCTCTCCCGTGGTGCGAATCGCTTCGACGTCGAAAGAGCGTACCTCACGTTTCGCATGCCGGCTGGCAATCGCACGAGCATCCGCATCACCACCGACCTGTACCAGCAAACCACGCCAGGTAATGACGCGTACTATCGCGGATGGTCGGTGAGGGCGAAATACGCCTATGTCCAGCATACGTATCTGACTGGCGCGAAATGGCGGGCGAATGCGCGCCTCGGGATCCTTCAGAATGTCTTCATCGAGCATGATGAGCAGTTCTGGCCCCGCTGGATTTCGCAAAGCCCTACCGAGCGCGCCGGCTTCTTCTCGTCGGCGGATGTCGGGATTGCGACGGCTATCGCATTTCCGAAGAAGCTTGGAGAGGTGTACGCAACCCTCACCAACGGACCAGGATACACTTCGCGCGAGACCGATCGTTTCAAAGACTACGCAGCTAGAGTGACGGTTACGCCCTGGGGGCAAAGCAAATCGAGCCTGATCCAGACGGCTTCGTTGAGTGCGTGGGGCTACACTGGTGCCGTCGCAAGCAAATTCGTTTCAGGCGGTGTAGCACAGTCAGGGCCGATAGGATCCTCCTTGCGCCGCGACCGCTGGGGCGTTCACGCCGGCGCCAGGAGCCAGCGCTTGACGATGGGCGCGGAATACGCTGCCCGCATCGAGGAAGGCGAGGCCGGTCTCAATACTGCTGCCCTGCCCCGCACCGTGACCGACAGCACGATCAGGCTGGTTTCTGGCTACGCGATCGGGCGACCGCTTGGGGATCGTTCGCAACTGAGCCTCGTTGGCAGATATGACCGGGTGACGACGAATACCGCGACGAGAGCTCGGTATGACGTCGTAATCGCGGGATTGATCTGGGATCTGTCTGACGCCGCATCGTTGTCAGTCGACTATCAGGAAAACAATCCGCAGCTCGGATCGCCGATTGCGTCAGCCAGGACGTACTTCGCGCATTGCGTGGTGCGCTTCTGACGGTTTCAAATTGCCAGAGTTGCGCGTTGCCGCTGAGTGCACGAGTTGTGACAAAGCTGTTACGTCGTCGTCACGATTCATTCGCCCCGATTTCTAGCTTTCGTTTCTGACCCGCAACAACCCCTACAACCCAATCCTCAAGGAGCAACCGTGAAGCGGCTTGCAGTGGCTCTTCTGGCGTTCACCACACTGGCTTGTAGCGCGGACAAATCCGACGACGCCGCCGGGGGATCGTCTGGAGGCGGATCAGGATCGGTCGATCTGACGGGCGCCGGGGCGACATTTCCGTATCCGCTCTACTCGAAGTGGTTCGCCGATTACGCGACGCAAAAGGGAGTGCGCATCAACTACCAGTCGATCGGTTCCGGCGGTGGCATTCGCCAGCTCTCCGAAGGCACGGTGGACTTCGGAGCATCTGACAGCCCCATGACTGACGAGGACATTGCGAAGGCCAAGGGCCCCGTGCTGCACATTCCGACGGTGCTTGGCGCCGTCGTCGTCACGTACAACCTGCCGGGGCTGAAGGCACCTCTCAAGATCACCGGTGAGGTTCTCGGTGACATCTTCACCGGCGCGATCAAGAAGTGGAACGACCCGCGGCTTGCAGCCCTGAACCCGGGTGTTGCTCTTCCGACCAGCGACGTTCTGGTGGTGCATCGCAGCGACGGCAGCGGGACTACTTTCGTCTTTACTGACTACCTGGCGAGCGCGAG
>JALYOO010000064.1 GCA_030856845.1 Gemmatimonadota bacterium | reverse complement strand
ATCCACGGCGGGGCGAGGCGCATGACGTACGAACCCGCGCCGGAACCGGAGTGCTCGCTGGAAGCCATGTTCGCGGAGATGGAGCGAGCGCCTGCGGTTTACCGTCCCTCGGCATTCTGGGAACACTTCAACCAGCTGAATGTCGATCAGCTCCGACGCCACGGCGTGGAACAGTTCAAGCGGACGGTGAACCAGAACTACTTCAACTGGCTGCCGACCGACTTTTCGGATAATCAGCTCAAGAACGTCGTCGCGGACTGGGCGGCGCAGCCGGATGTGACGCCGCTTCGCGTGCAAATCGAGCCTGCCCCTTTCCTGGAGGGCTTCTTCGAGTCGAACCCGCTGCTGGATCCCGAGAAGCGCGACACCTATGCGCTGTTCGTGGCGCTCCTCTGCTCCTTCGCACGCAGACACGACCCGCAGCGCATCATCGATTCGCTCAGCGAGCCTGAGGCAGGCAATCCCATTCGTGTCACGCTCGATGGACGCCCGGTATCACAGGATCTCGCGAACTCCGTGCGTGAACGCAACACGATTCTCGGTGGGACCGGGGAGCACCCGAAGGCCCCCGTCATTGCCGAGCTTGGGGCCGGGTACGGCCGGCTTGCCTATGTCTTTCTAATGACCACTCCGTGCAAGTACTTCATCATCGACATACCACCAGCGCTGTATATCGCGCAGCACTACCTGTGCTCCGTGCTGCCGGACAGGCGCGTCTTCCGCTTTCGCCATATCGAAAGATTCGATGACGTGCGGGACGAGATCGAATCGGCGGACGTGTGTTTCTTCACACCCAACCAGATGGAGCTGCTACCCCGGGGCCTGGTGGACCTGTTCGTGACCATCAGCTCGCTGCACGAGATGCGCCTCGACCAGATTGCGCACTACCTCGATCTAATGAGCGCGATGACGAGACGAGCGATCTACCTGAAACAGTGGCGTGTTTCGACGAACACAATCGACCAGGTTACGGTGAGGCGCGAGGCCTACCGGCTCCGGCCCGGGTGGACGCCCGTATTCGACCGCGCGGATCCGGTGCAGGATCAGTTTTTCGAGGCGCTGTTTCGGCGCGCCCCCTATGGCCCGCCAGACCGGATCTGAGCGTGCCGGCTTCGGACGTGGAGATTCCCGTATGAAGGAGCATCGAGCGCCCCGATGAGAGCGCTCAGCTCCAGTGCTGTCGCTGCCGGCTGAAGAAACCAGCGGCACCCAGGCGACGGCCCACTAAGGTGCGCCTGAGATGCGAGACCGATAGCTCGTCACGATTCGCGTCATCCTCCGCCCGTCGCAGGTAATCCGCATCGTTCACGCGCGCCTCGACGAGGGGCGAATAGGCCACCGCGCGCCCGCCTGCCCATGCTGCGGCGCTCAGGCGCAGTGCTGGACACCGATCGCCCGCACCGTCCAGCACGCCTTCCATCGACAGCGCGTCTGTGGCGATCACGTAGAACTCGTCCGGCACAGTCGCGACGAGATGCGGCTTCAACGCGAGGGCGAACGGGCCGGGCTCGAGGCGCCCCTGCCCGACAAATGGATACACGAGAGTTCCGCGATCGTCTAAGACGCCGACGCTGCGGACCACTCGCTCATGCCGGTCCACCACTCGCCCGCCGCACAGCGCGATCGCGGGGTGGCACTCGAAGAGCCGCACGGCTTCCCAGATCCACTCATCGTCGGACGGACGGGCGCCCGCGGAAAGAACGGCGACATACTGCGCCAGGCCATCCCGCGCAAGGTCCTCGAGCGTTCCGGGCAGGTCAGCGTCGCTGTTGAGGACTGACACGCTTCTGAACGGAAAGGACGACCGCGCCAGCGTCTGGCCGGGTGAGTGTGCGGACGCGCGATCGCCGCTCTTGACGATAACGGCGACTGGTGGTGGTTCGATGCGCTTTCTGCGGATATACCACTCGACAGCGCCGCGGAAGATCGGAAACTCGGCGACTTCGAATAACGCCGCATTGGGCAGGGTGGCAGCCCTCCGCTCGAGCAGAGTGCGCGTTGACTCGATCGATCCGGGATGTTGCGCAGGCCGATTGGTATGGGACACCTCGTGGTGTCGCCAGTGGTAGAGCACTTCAGGAATGTGAACCGGTTCCTCCAGCACCGCGAGTCGATTGACGCTGTCCCAATCGTGGCAGTACTCCGCCGTCGGATCGGAGTACAGGCCGTGGGCCAGCGCGGCGTCGCGCCGTATCGCGCAGAGGTGCCAGATGTAGGACGTATCCAGGTTCAACACCGGGTCGAAGTCCGGACGAATGAAGGGCGTTTCCGGACGCTCAGCACGAAGAATGTCCTCGTCGGAGTAGACCAGGATGGGTGGCGCCTCGCGCCGCCCGATCACGCTCGCGAATACCTGGAGCGCGTCGGGCGTGAGCAGATCATCGGCATCGACAGGCACGATGTACTCACCCGCGGCAGCGAGCAGGCAGTGGCGCATCCCACCCACGATTCCAAGGTTGTGCGGGAGCCGGAGCACACGCACGTGCGGCTCTTTCTCGAGCTCGGTGAGAGCCGCGTCCAGCTCCGCGGACGTCGCTCCGTGCGCCAGGACGATCCACTCGAAAGAAGAAGCCAGGGTCTGCCCGAGTACGCTTTCCGCCGTTTTAGCGAACAGCGCCGCAGGTGTGCCGCTATAAACCGTCGTCAACACCGACAGCGAAGGCACTCGGGCCGGCAGCGGGTAGGCATGGCGCCGCGCTGCGAGCCTGGCCGTCACCCAGTCCTCGTACTCCAGCGGAGTGGTCTGGTTTGACAGGGTCTCGTGTCGCCGCCTCTCCTCGGTCACCGGCAGGAAGGCGGTCTCGGGGGTCAGGCCAAGATGCGGAGACAGTAGACGCCGCTCCGGCATCAGGTCGTCGTTTACAACCCGGAACGTCGTCGTTTCGCGGGTCGGCGTCTCAGTATGCTGCGCGGCCTGAGTGCGGCCACTGACGAACGGCGAGTAGACGATTCGCGAGCCAGCCCGCGCTGCGGAGGCCCCGAGCCAGGGTCCGAGATTCGCCAGCGAGACGGGTAAACCGTCGAGCGTGTCGAGCGCGCCGGCGAGAAACCGCGGATCGACGACGGCATGCTGTGCAGAGACGGCACTGACGGAGTGTGGCTTCCACGCCTGGGCGAAGTAGCCGGGATCCTGCAGGTGCCTGCCCCGATCGGGTGAGTCGCACCCGCGTCCGAACCCGAACACCAACCCTGCCGACAGCAGCCGCCGGCCGTCGTGAATACGCCCTCCAACCATCACCGTATCGCCGAAGAGCTCCATCAGGCCGATCGCTTCCCAGG